>NZ_JBEZEV010000001.1:109649-228584 GCF_040649055.1 Micromonospora sp. NPDC049060 | reverse complement strand
CTTGACCAGTCCGCGCGGGTGGATCGGCCACCGCTGCTCATCGTCCGCGTCCGCCGCGGCCGCCAGCATCAGCTCCACGTGCGGGTACGGCTGCCCGACGGCGGCCCGGTCACCGTCGAGGTCCGCCACGGCGACCTCACCCGGTTGACCGCCGCCGACCTGGCCGACGCGTCGCTGGTCACCGCGTCCGCGCTGCTGGACATGCTCACCGCGGCGGAGATCGAGCGGCTCGTCGCGGCCTGCGCCGGGGCGGGCCGCCCGGCCCTGCTGGCCCTGTCGGTGACCGGCCGGGTGCGGCTCACCCCGGCGGATCCGTGGGACGGGCGGATCGCCGCCGCGTTCAACGACCACCAGCGACGCACGGTCGACGGGCGCGCCCTGCTCGGGCCGGACGCCGTGCACGCCTGCGCGGCGGCGTTCGCCCGGCACGGCGTCGACGTGGTCCTGCGGCCCAGCCCGTGGCGGCTCGGCCCGCAGCGGGCGGAGCTGGCCGGCGAGTGGTTCACCGGCTGGCTCGACGCCGCCTGCGAGCAGCGGCCCGAGCTGACCGGCCCGACCCGGGCGTACGCCCGCCGGCGCCGCGCCGAGATCGCCGCCGGCCGGCTCGACGTGCTGGTCGAGCACCTCGACCTGCTGGCCGGCTGTGGCTGAACCGGGCGGCCCGCCGGTGCGCGCCCACCGGCGGGGCGGGCGTCCGGGACGGGCCCGGCCGGTGGCGCGCCGGTGCTGGCCGTGGGCGCGGACGCTCGGCGGCGGGGGCGTGCTGGCCGTGCTGCTGGGCTGGCTGGGCGCCGGCCCGTTCCTCGCCGGGATCCGCCTGGTCGACGGCCCGGCGCTGGCCGCCGCCGTCGCCATCGGAGCGCTGACCACCGGCTGCTGCGCCTGGCGGTGGAGCCTCGTCGCCAACGGGCTGGGGGTGCGGCTGCCGCTGCCGACGGCGCTCGCGCACTGTTACCGGGCGGTGTTCCTGAACTCGACTCTCCCCGGCGGTGTGCTCGGCGACGTGCACCGGGCGGTGCGGCACGGCCGCGACGTCGGCGACGTCGGCCGGGGGGTGCGCGCGGTGGTGTGGGAACGCGTCGCCGGGCAGGTCGTGCTCGCCGCCGTGGCGGTGGTCGTGCTCGCCGCGTTCCCGTCGCCGGTGCGGCCCCACCTGCCGGCGGTGGCGGCGCTGCTGGCCGCCACCGGGCTGGGCGTCGTCCTGCTGGCCCGCGCCCTGCCCGCCGCCGGACCGTCGCGGTGGGCGCGTGCGGCACGTGCGGCGGTGGCCGACGTGCGCGCCGGGCTGCTCGGCCGCCGCGCCTGGCTGGGCGTGCTCGTGGCCTCCACCGTGGCCGTCGCCGGCCACCTCGCCACGTTCGTGCTGGCCGCGCGCACCGCCGGCTCCACCGCGCCGCTGGCCCTGCTGGTGCCGCTTACCCTGCTGGCGCTGCTGGCCATGGGGGTGCCGGTGAACGTCGCCGGCTTCGGCCCCCGCGAGGGCGTGGCCGCGTGGGCGTTCGGCGCCGCCGGCCTGAGCGCCGCCGAGGGCGTCGCCACCGCCACGGTGTACGGGGTCCTGGTGCTCGCCGCCAGCCTGCCCGGTGCCGCCGTCCTGCTGGTCCGCCGTGCCCGCGTGCCCGCCGGCACCGTCTGACGAGGAGCCCGATGTCCGAATCCCCGCCCGCCGCCACGGTCCGTACGCAGGTCACCGTGCCGCTGCGGTTCCCCGACGGATACCTCACCACCGCCCGGGTGTTCTCCTTCGACGGTCTCGTCGACGGCCGGGAGCACCTCGCGTTCGGCCTGGGCGACCGGGCCGGCCCCGTCGACAGGGCCACGGCGCGCCCGTCACCGCCGCTGGTCCGTCCGCACAGCGAGTGCCTGACCGGGGACGTGTTCGGCAGCCGGCGCTGCGACTGCGGCCCCCAACTGCGCGAGGCGGTCGAACGTATCGCCGACGCTGGCGGCTACCTGCTCTACCTGCGGCAGGAGGGCCGCGGCATCGGCCTGTACGCCAAGCTCGACGCGTACGCGTTGCAGGACGCCGGGCTGGACACCTACGAGGCGAACCTGGCGCTGGGCCACGAGCCCGACGAGCGGGACTACACCGTGGCCGCGCAGATGCTCGCCGCCCTGGGCGTGGACCGGGCCGCCCTGCTGAGCAACAACCCGGACAAGGCCGCACAGCTTCAGCGGCTCGGGGTGACGGTCACCGCGCGCGTACCCACCGGGGTGCACCTGTCCCCGGCGAACGCCGGCTACCTGGCGGCGAAGGCCGGGCGTGGCGGGCACGCCCTCGACCTGCCCCTCGTCCGTGACTGACCGCCCGTACGTCCTGCTCAGCTGCGCCACGTCGATGGACGGCTACCTCGACGACGCGAGCGGGCAGCGGCTGCTGCTGTCCAACGAGGCCGACCTGGACCGGGTCGACGCGGTCCGGGCGGGCTGCGACGCGATCCTGGTCGGCGCGGGCACGGTCCGCCGCGACGACCCGCGTCTGGTGGTCCGTTCCGCCCGGCGGCGCGCCGAGCGCGTCGCGCGGGGCCTGCCCGCCTCCCCGGCCAAGGTGACGGTGACCGGCTGCGGCGACCTGGACCCGACGGCCCGCTTCTTCACCACCGGCGACGCCGACCGGATCGTCTACTGTGCCACCCCCGCCGTGGCGAAGACGGGGGAGCGGCTGGCGGGCCGGGCCACCGTCGTGGACGCGGGCGAGCCGGTGGACCCGGCGTGGCTGCTGGCGGACCTGGCCCGCCGGGGGGTGGACCGGCTGATGGTGGAGGGCGGGGCGAGCGTGCTCGGGCAGTTCCTCACCGCCGGCCTCGCCGACGAGCTGCACCTGGTCCTGGCCCCGTTCTTCGTCGGTGACGGGCGGGCGCCCCGGTTCGTCGGCGACGGGAGCTTCCCCTGGCATCCCGGCCGCCGGGCGCGGGTGGCGGAGACCCGCCAGATCGGCGACGTCGTGCTGGTCCGCTACGCGCTCTCGGAGCGCTGCGACGCCACCTGAGCGGGCACCACCCCGAGCGCCTCGTCCACCCGCTCCAGCACGGCGACGTCGTCGTGGCCGACCCCGCGCAGCAGGTCGATGGCGGTCGCCCGGATCTGGCCGACGATCATCGTGACGGGCAGCGCCGGGTCGGACGCGAGCAGCCGGCCGGCGACCCGGACCGCGGTCATGGCCGCCTCGTCGGCCCGGGCGGCGTGCCGGGCGGCGTCCTCGCCGGTCAGGTCGGTCGCGACGGACTCGCCAGCGGCGCGTACGGCGGCGGCCAGGGCGGGGATCGCGTCGCCCAGCTCCGGCGGCGTGTCGGCGCACAGCCGGGTCAGCGTCACCCCGGCGCGGGCCAGGACCCGGACGTTGCGCACGGCGTAGTCCAGCTGCCGGGCGGTCGCCTCCACCTCCCGTACCTGCCCGACGTGCCGCCGCCGGCGGACCCGGAACCGCAGCGTCTCCCCGGTGGCCCGGACCGCCGTGCGCAGCCGGTCCACGCAGTCGTCCAGCTCCCGGGCCCGGTCCAGCGCGGTCCGGGCGGCGGTCTCGTCGCAGCGGGCGAGCGCGTCGTCGAGCGCGTCGAGCACCTCGGCGAGGTCGGCGAAGCTCTGCCGGGCCTCCCGCACCAGCGGGGCGAGGGGGTCGCGGGCCGCCAGGAGCTGGCTCGCGGCCAGCGCGACCGCGCCGCCGATCAGCGCGTCGACGAACCGGAAGGGCATCAGCGTGCCGCTGGGCGCGGCGACCGCCACCAGGTACATCGCGGAGACCGCCGCCTGCACCACGAGGGTGGTGCGCGCCCCGATCGCCACCATCAGGCCGGTGGTCAGCAGCAGCACCAGGAAGACGGTGCCGGTGCCGGGGCCGAGCGCGTACACCAGCAGCTCGGCGACGAGCACCCCGGCCGCGACCCCGAGCAGGATCTCCACCGTCTGCCGGACCCGCCGCCCCCGCGCCTCGCCCAGGACGACCAACGCGGCCGTGGGCGCGAAGAACGGGTCCGGGTGGCCGATCACCCGCGCGGCGAGCATCCAGGCGACGGTCGCGGCGAGGGTCAGCTCGACCACTGTCATGCCGTCGTCGCGGATCCGCCCGCGCGCGCCCCGCCACCACTGTCGCACCGTCGGCACCCCTCTTCCGGTCGGGGCGCGCTCCACACCGGACCCGCTCGCCGGGCCGGCGTCGAGGACCGCCCCGGCGAGTCCCCGTTCCGGTCGGACCGGTTCGAGGGTCGCCTCTACCCGCGCCGCGTCCCTGGTAACCGTGCCGTTGCACAGCCGCCGGACGGCCGGCGTCGCGGGGTGCCGGCCGGCGCGCGTGCGGCGACCGGGCTGTGCATACTTGCGCGGTCGATGTTGTGCCGGCGGGCGGGCCCCCGGCTGCTGCGCGAGGTGGTTGTGGTGGTCGAGAAGACGGCGTCGCGGCGCAACCCGGCGACCGGAGGGGCCGCGGCGATGGCCGACCCGGGGCTCCGGCAGCTGCTGGCCGGCCTGACGGCGGTACGCGACGGTGACTTCGGCACCCGGCTGCCGGAGGACGCCGACGGCCTGCTCGGGGAGATCGCCACGGTCTTCAACGGCATGGTCGACCAGTTGTCGCTGTTCACCTCCGAGGTGACCCGGGTGGCCCGGGAGGTGGGCACCGAGGGGCAGTTGGGCGGCCAGGCCGAGGTGCCCGGGGTGTCGGGCACCTGGAAGGACCTCACCGACTCCGTCAACGCCATGGCGGGCAACCTCACCGACCAGGTCCGCGACATCGCCGAGGTGGCCACGGCGGTGGCCCGGGGCGACCTGTCGCAGAAGATCACCGTGGACGTGCGCGGCGAGATCCTGGAGCTGAAGATCACCATCAACACGATGGTGGACCAGTTGTCGTCGTTCGCCGACGAGGTGACGCGGGTCGCCCGGGAGGTCGGCAGCGAGGGCCGCCTCGGCGGCCAGGCCGAGGTGCCCGGCGTGGCCGGCACCTGGCGCGACCTCACCGACTCGGTGAACTTCATGGCCGGCAACCTGACCAGCCAGGTCCGCAACATCGCCCAGGTCACCACGGCCGTGGCCCGGGGCGACCTGTCGCAGAAGATCACCGTCGACGCCCGGGGCGAGATCCTGGAGCTCAAGAGCACCATCAACACGATGGTGGACCAGTTGTCGTCGTTCGCCGACGAGGTGACCCGGGTGGCCCGCGAGGTCGGCACCGACGGGCGGCTCGGCGGTCAGGCCCAGGTCAGCGGCGTGGCCGGCACCTGGCGCGACCTCACCGACTCGGTGAACTCGATGGCGGTCAACCTCACCGACCAGGTGCGCAGCATCGCGCAGGTGGCCACGGCGGTGGCCCGGGGCGACCTGTCGCAGAAGATCACCGTCACCGCGCACGGCGAGATCCTGGAGCTGAAGAACACCATCAACACGATGGTGGACCAGCTGTCGTCGTTCGCCGACGAGGTGACGCGGGTGGCCCGCGAGGTCGGCACCGAGGGGCGCCTCGGCGGCCAGGCGGACGTCAAGGGCGTCTCCGGCACCTGGAAGGACCTCACCGAGTCGGTGAACGTCATGGCGGACAACCTCACCGCCCAGGTGCGCAGCATCGCCGAGGTGACCACCGCCGTGGCGAAGGGCGACCTGACACAGAAGATCCGGGTCGACGCGCGCGGCGAGATCCTGGCGCTGAAGGAGACCATCAACACGATGGTCGACCAGCTCTCCGCGTTCGCCGACGAGGTGACCCGGGTGGCCCGGGAGGTGGGCACCGAGGGCCGCCTCGGCGGCCAGGCCCGGGTGTCCAACGTGGCCGGCACCTGGAAGGACCTCACCGACAACGTCAACGAGATGGCCAACAACCTCACCAACCAGGTGCGCTCGATCGCGCTGGTCGCCACCGCCGTCGCCCAGGGCGACCTGAGCCGGCAGATCACCGTGGAGGCCAAGGGCGAGGTGGCCGTGCTCGCCCAGACCATCAACACGATGGTCGGCACGCTCGGCGCGTTCGCCGACGAGGTGACCCGGGTGGCCCGCGAGGTGGGCACCGAGGGCCGCCTCGGCGGGCAGGCGCGGGTGCCGAACGTGGCCGGCACCTGGAAGGACCTCACCGACAACGTCAACTCGATGGCGAACAACCTCACCGGCCAGGTCCGCAACATCGCCCAGGTCACCACCGCCGTGGCCCAGGGCGACCTGACCAAGAAGATCGACGTCGACGCGCGCGGCGAGATCCTGGAGCTGAAGACCACCATCAACACGATGGTGGACCAGCTGTCCTCGTTCGCGGCCGAGGTGACCCGGGTGGCCCGGGAGGTCGGCAGCGAGGGCCGCCTCGGCGGCCAGGCCGAGGTCGAGGGCGTCTCCGGCACCTGGAAGCGGCTCACCGAGAACGTCAACGAGCTGGCCGGGAACCTCACCCGCCAGGTGCGCGCCATCGCCGAGGTGACAAGCGCCGTGGCCACCGGCGACCTGACCCGCTCCATCACCGTGGACGCCCCCGGCGAGGTCGGCGAGCTGAAGGACAACATCAACTCGATGGTGGAGTCGCTGCGCGAGACCACCCGCACCAACCAGGAACAGGACTGGCTCAAGACCAACCTGGCCCGCATCGCCGGCCTGATGCAGGGCCACCGCGACCTGGACGTGGTCGCCGGTCTGGTGATGAACGAGCTGGCCCCGCTGGTCTCCGCGCAGCTCGGCACGTTCCTGCTGGTGGACGACGGCCCCGGCGGGACCGGCCTGCGGGTCGTCGGCGGGTACGGGCACGACACCTCCGGCCGCCGGTACGCCCTCGGCGAATCGCTCGTCGGGCAGGCCGCGGTGAGCAAGCGGGCCATCGTGGTGGACACCGTGCCGGCCGACTACGTCACCGTCTCCTCCAGCCTCGGCGCCGCCGCCCCGCTGCACCTGGTGGTGCTGCCGATCCTCTTCGAGGACCAGGTGCTCGGCGTCATCGAGCTGGCCAGCATGAGCCGCTTCACCGAGGTGCAACGCGACTTCCTCGACCAGCTGACCGAGACCATCGGCGTCAACGTCAACACCATCGTCGCCAACGCCCGTACCGACGTGCTGCTCACCGAGTCGCAGCGCCTCGCCGCGGAGTTGCAGGCCCGCTCGGAGGAGTTGCAGGCCCGCTCCGAGGAGCTCCAGCGCTCCAACGCCGAGCTGGAGGACAAGGCGGCCCTGCTGGCCCGGCAGAACCACGACATCGAGACGAAGAACTCCGAGATCGAGCAGGCCCGGCAGGAGCTGGAGGCCCGCGCCCAGCAGCTCGCCCTCGCCTCCAAGTACAAGTCGGAGTTCCTCGCGAACATGAGCCACGAGCTGCGTACGCCGCTGAACTCGCTGCTCATCCTCGCCCAGCTGCTCGCGCAGAACCCGAACCGCAACCTGACCGCCAAGCAGGTGGAGTACGCGACGGTCATCCACTCGGCCGGCACGGACCTGCTCCAGCTCATCAACGACATCCTCGACCTGTCCAAGGTGGAGGCCGGGAAGATGGACATCAACCCGGAGACCTTCGAGCTGGCCGCGCTGCGCGACTACGTCGACGCCACCTTCCGGCCGCTGACCACGCCGCGGGGCCTGGAGCTGGAGATCAGCACCGGGCCGGGCGTGCCGACCGAGCTGCACACCGACGAGCAGCGGCTGCGGCAGGTGCTGCGCAACCTGGTCTCCAACGCGGTCAAGTTCACCGAGAAGGGGCGGGTACGGCTGCGCATCGAGCGGGCCGCGCCGGACGAGCTGCCCGAGGGGCTCGCCCAGACGGACGTCGTCCTCGCGTTCCGGGTGATCGACACCGGCATCGGCATCGCCGAGCAGCACCTGACCGCGATCTTCGACGCCTTCCAGCAGGCCGACGGCACGACCAGCCGGCGGTACGGGGGCACGGGCCTCGGGCTGTCCATCAGCCGGGAGATCGCCCACCTGCTCGGCGGCCGGATCCAGGCGCGCAGCGTGCTCGGCCGGGGCAGCACGTTCACCCTCTACCTGCCCGTCGGCCCGGTGCCCGCCGGGACCGGCGACGCGGCGGTCACGGACGACCGCCCGAGCGGCGCGCTGCCGGTTGCGGGCCGTGCCGGCGCGCTGCCCTGGACGTCGCCGGCCACCCTGCCGTGGACGCCGCCGGCCGCGCTGCCGCCGGCCGTGACCCTCCAGCCCGGCGAGGTTCGCCGGATGCTGGTGCTGGAGCGCCACGACAAGGGGCTGCTGACGCTGCTCGCTCAGGGCGTCGCGGCGGACCTGGGCGACGCCCACCCGCCGGTGGAGATCTCCACCGCGGTGGACGTGGCCTCGGCGGTCGAGGCGCTCGCCACCGGGCGGCACCACGTCCTGGTGCTCCAGCTCGACCTGCCCGACGACGGCGGTACGAATCTGCTGAAGGCGCTGCACGACGATCCGGCGCTGCGCGGGGTGCCCGTGCTGGCGTACCACGGACACCCGCTGCCGGCCGGCTCGCAGGCCCTGTTGCAGGCGCTGGCCCACGAGCGGCCGCTGGAGGTCCTGCGCAGCCTGGACGACCTGCGCGAGCGGATCGCCCTGCACCTCACGGCGGTGACGCCGGAGCGGGTGCTGCCGTTCGCCCCGGTGCTGCCCGACGTGCGTCCCGCCGTCGACGCCCTGCCCGACGACCTGGCCGGGCGCAAGGTGCTGGTGGTGGACGACGACGCGCGCAACGTCTTCGCGCTGACCAACATCCTGGAGCTGCACGGGCTCGACGTGGTGTACGCGGAGAACGGCCGGCAGGGCATCGAGACGCTGATGCGCCACGACGACATCGACCTCGTGCTGATGGACGTGATGATGCCGGAGATGGACGGCTACGCCGCGACGGCGGCCATCCGCGCCATGCCCCGCTACGCCGACCTGCCGATCATCGCGGTGACCGCGAAGGCCATGCACGGCGACCGGGAGAAGAGCATCTCCTCCGGCGCCAGCGACTACGTCACGAAGCCGGTCGACGCCGCCGACCTGTTGCAGTGCATCCACCGCTGGCTGCACGGCTGAGGCGTCCCGGCGGCGGGGGCGAGTCGGATTTCGGCCCGTCGCCAATGCGACTTGCCGCATCCGTGCGGTGACGCGGAGTGCTCCCATGTCTCCCACTGGCCCGCACCGGGCGGGCCGAGGGAAACGGAGAGTGCGAGTGGGACCCAACCTGCTGCGCCGCGTCGCCACGGCGACCGTGGCGCTCAGCTGCGCCGTCATCGGGACGGTGGTGGCGACGACGGGACCGGCGGCGGCCAGCCCGATCCGCAACAACACCCCCTGGTCGGTGCTGCTCTGCAAGTTCAGCGACAAGCCGGCCGAGCCTAAGACCCCGTCGTTCTTCGCCAACTTCCTCACCCACACCGGTCTCGGCACGGGTGGGGTGGCGGACTACCTCGCCGACCAGTCCGGCGGGCGGGTCTCGCTGGCCGGCTCGAACGTGCGGGGTTGGTACACGATGCCGTACACCCTGGCGCAGTTCCAGTCGATCGACCGCGGCACCCGCATCCAGCGCTGCGTCGACACCGCCGCGGCCAACGGCTACACCGTTCCCGCCGGGCACCGCACCGCCGTCATGCTCAACGACTGGGTCGACTCCGGGGCCGCCGGCGGGCGGGTGCTGCTCGACCCGGGCGCCTGGAACGTCGGCTTCGCCGCCCACGAGATGCTGCACGGCTACAACCTGGGGCACTCGTTCTCCAACGACACGACCTACCAGAACGCGCCGTGGTCCCAGCCGGGCGAGTACGACGACCCGTGGGACGAGATGAGCGCGATGCACATCTACGCCTTCGCCACGGCGAACTACGGCACGAGCGCGGTCGGGCTCAACGCGTTCCACCGCGACGAGCTGGGCTGGCTGCCGAAGAACCGGGTGTTCACCATGGCCGCCGACGGGGTGGGCTCGCGGAGCATCACGTTGGCGCCGCTGGAGGTGCCCTCGGCGAGCGGCCCGCAACTGGTCCGGATCCCGTTCGACCCCGCCGACACGTTCCACTACTACACGGTGGAGTTCCGCCGGAAGACCGGCTGGAGCGCCGGCATCCCGGCCGACACGGTCCTGCTGCACGAGGTCCGCAACGGCACGCCCACGCTGCTGCGTACCGGGCCCGGCGGCGGTCCGGCCCAGTCGCTCAACGCCAACGGGGTCCAGATCGGCGTGAACTGGATCTCGGGCAACTCCGCCTCGGTCACCGTCACCACCGACGTGGTGAACCGCTGCCTGCAGGGGTACGTCTGGCGGGAGGCCCGGCCGGGCGACATGGTCTGCGTCACCGGGGCCACCCGCAGCCAGGTGTGGGCGGACAACGCGGCGGCCCCGAGCCGCTGGACCAACGGCGCGTACGGCCCGCACACCTGCATCTCCGGCTACGTGTGGCGGGAGGCGTACTCCGGTGACGACGTCTGCGTGACCGGCGCCCAGCGCACCCAGGCCGCCTCGGACAACGCCGCCGCGGCGAGCCGCCGCAACCCGGCGCGCCTGGTCGCCGGGCCGAACACCTGCGTCAGCGGGTACGTCTGGCGCGACGCCGACCAGTCCGACTACGTCTGCGTCACCGGGACGACCCGCTCCCAGGTGCTCGCGGACAACGCCGTCGCCACGAGCCGCTGGGTCAACGGCCCGTACGGCCCGCACACCTGCGTCGCCGGCTACGTGTGGCGCGAGGCGTTCCTCGGTGACGACGTCTGCGTCACCGGCACCCAGCGCAGCCAGGCCGCGGCGGACAACGTCGCCGGCCCGGGCCGGGTGCTGCGACCGGGCGGCTGAGCCCCGACGCGCCCCGGGCGGGCGACCGCCCGGGGAGCGTCCCGCGTCTCAGGACCGGCCGGCCTCGAACGTCTCCCGGTCGAGGAAGAGCAGCCGGGCCCGCTTGCCGTTCACGTCGATCAGCGGGCCGGCGACGAAGCCGGTGCGCAGGAGCCGCTCGACCGCCTTGTCGTTGCGCGCGTCCGGCTCCATCACGACGCGCCGGTGTCGCGGGTCGGCGAAGACGAAGTCGAGGAACACGCGCAACAGGGTGCCGGTGAAGCCCCGCTCGACCGCGCCGGGCGGGCCGATCAGCAGGTGGGCCCCGTGGTCGCCGGGCTGGACCGGGTAGCACTCGCCGACCGGGTCGGCGGCCGGCTCGTAGGTCTGGAACAGCGCCACCGGTGTGTCGTCGCGGTGGGTCAGCCAGGCGTGGTGGGTGGGGAGCGAGTCGAGGTAGCGGTAGATTTCCTCGACCCGGTCCCGGCCGGCGTCGCGCATGCCCCAGAACCGGGCGCGTTCCTGGCTGACCCAGGCGTGGATCAGGTCGGTGTCGGTGTCGGGGTCGACGGGTCGGATCGTCACCCGGCCGAAGCCGTCGACGTCCTGTCGGTAGGTGCTGGCGAGATCACGCATCGTGTGCCACCGTACGGTGATTCCGGTCGATGCGCGAGTAGGTCGGGCCGCGGCGCGGCGCCGGCCGGGCCGACGCCGCACACGCCCCCGTCAGCCGCCGGCGGCGGTGACCGCCGGGGCGCTCGCGGCGGCCCGGCGGCGGGCGGCGGGGACCACCAGCGGGGTGCCGGTCTCCGGGTCGTCGATCACGCGGCAGGGCAGCCCGAAGACCTCCTCGACCAGCTCGGCGGTGACCACCTCCCGGGGCGCGCCGGCGGCGACCACCTCGCCCTCGCGCATCGCGATCAGGTGCGTCGCGTAGCGGGCGGCGTGGTTGAGGTCGTGCAGCACCGCCACCAGCGTGCGGCCCTGCTCCTCGTGCAGCCGGGCGCAGAGGTCCAGGATCTCGATCTGGTGGGCGATGTCCAGGTAGGTGGTCGGCTCGTCGAGCAGCAGCAGGGGGGTTTGCTGGGCCAGCGCCATCGCGATCCACACCCGCTGCCGCTGCCCGCCGGAGAGCTCGTCGACGGCCCGGTCGGCCAGGTCGGCGACCCCGGTGGCGGCCATCGACTCGGTGACCACCCGCTCGTCCTCGCGCGACCACTGCCGCAGCAGCCCCTGGTGCGGGTACCGGCCGCGGGCGACGAGTTCGGCCACGCCGATGCCGTCCGGCGCGATGGACGTCTGCGGCAGCAGGCCGAGGGTGCGTGCCACGCTGCGGGCCGGCTGCCGGTGGATGTCCTCGCCGTCGAGCAGGACCGCCCCGGCGGCCGGCTTGAGCAGCCGGGACAGGGCCCGCAGCAGGGTGGACTTGCCGCAGGCGTTGGGGCCGATGATGACCGTGAAGGACCGGTCGGGCACGGCGACGCTCAGGTCCTGCGCGATGGTCCGCCGCTCGTAGGCGAGGGTCATCGCGGTGCCGCTCAGCCGGGACTGCATGCTCGGTGCTCCGTTCTCGTCGTGGGTGGCCCGCCGGCCGCTCCCGGTCACAGTCGGCCGGCCCGGCGCTCGGTGGCCAGCAGCCAGACCAGGTAGGCGCCGCCGAGCACGCCGGTGACGACGCCGACCGGCAGTTGGTGCCCGGGGAAGGCCCGCAGCGCGAGCTGGTCGGCGGCGACCAGGAGGACCGCGCCGACGGCCGCCGAGGGCAGCAGGTTCGGCCCGGGGGCCCGGGTCAGCCGCCGCGCGAGGTGTGGCGCGGTGAGGGCCACGAAGTTCACCGGCCCGGCGGCGGCCGCCGCGAGGGAGACCAGCAGCACCGCCGCCGCCAGCACGACGAGGCGCAGCCGCTCCACGCGTACGCCGAGGGCGGCGGCGGTGTCGTCGCCCATCTCGACCAGCCGCATCGCCGGCCCGTAGCCGGCCAGCATGAGGGGCACCAGCACGCCAAGCGCGATCAGCAGCGGCAGCGCGTTCGACCAGCCGCGACCGTCGAGGCTGCCGGTGAGCCAGAGCACGGCGCGGGCGGCGTCCATCAGCGGGGCCCGGGTGAGCAGCCAGCCGTTGACGCCGGTGAGGATCGCCATGGTGCCGATGCCGACCAGGATCAGCCGGTACCCGTGCACTCCGCGCCGCCAGGACAGCGCGTAGACCAGCGCGCCGGTGACCAGCCCACCGACCACCGCCGACGAGGCCAGCGCCACGCTGCTGCCGCCGAGCACCACCACGACGAGCGCCCCGGTGGCCGCGCCCTGGGTGAAGCCGAGCATGTCGGGGCTGCCCAGCGGGTTGCGTACCAGGGACTGGAAGACCGCGCCGGCCAACGCCAGCGCGGCGCCGACGCAGAGGGCGGTGACCACCCGGGGCAGCCGCAGCTCGGTGACGATGAACTCCTCGGCCGGGGTGCCCTGGCCGGTGAGGGCGCGCAGCACGTCGGCGGGGCTCATCGGGTAGTCGCCGCTGCCGATGGCGAGCATGCCCAGCGCCAGGGCCAGCAGCACGCAGGTGACGCCGACGGCGACGGCGCGGGGACGCAGCCGCAGTGACAGGCCGCCGGTACGCAGGGTGATCACGGGTGGGCCACCCGTCCGCGCTGCACCAGCCAGAGGAAGAGCGGCCCGCCCGCCACGGCGGTCACGAGCCCGACCTGGAGCTCGCCGGGGCGGCTCAGGACCCGCCCGAGCACGTCGGCGCCGAGCAGCAGCACCGGTGCCAGCACCGCGCAGTACGGCAGCAGCCAGCGCAGGTCCGGCCCGGTGAGCGCGCGTACCAGGTGCGGCACCAGCAGCCCGACGAAGACGATCGGCCCGCAGGCGGCGGTGGCGGCGCCGCAGAGCAGCGTGATCGCCAGGACGACCGCGCCCCGGACCAGGGCCGGGCGGGCGCCGAGCGCGCGCGCCGCGTCGTCGCCGAGGGCGAGGGCGTTGAGCGGGCGGGCGACGGCCAGGGCGACCAGCAGGCCCGCCGCCATGAAGGGCGCGACCGTGCGGACGGTCGACGGTTCGGCGCTGGCCAGCGAGCCGACGGTCCAGAACCGCAGCCGCTCCAGCGAGGCCGTGTCCACCAGCATCACCGCGCTGACGTACGAGTAGAGGGTGGCGTTGAGCGCCGCGCCGGCCAGCGCCAGCCGGGCGGGGGTGGCCCCGCGCCCGCCGCCGACGGCGTACACGGCGGCGGTGACGGCGGCCGCGCCGAGCAGCGCGAACCACACCTGCCCGCCGACGCCGCCGACGCCGAACAGCAGCGCCCCGGTGGCCACCGCCGCCGCCGCGCCGGCGTTGATGCCGAGCAGGCCGGGGTCGGCGAGCGGGTTGCGGGTCAGCGCCTGCATGACCGCGCCGGCGACGCCGAGCGCCGCCCCGGCGAGCAGGCCGAGCAGCGTACGCGGCAGCCGCATGCGGTGTACGACGGCGTACTCGGCGGCGTCGCGGTCCAGCAGGCCCTGCCACACGTCGGTGAGGGGGAGCTGTTTGGCGCCCACGGCGATGCTGAGCACCGCGACGGCCGCGAGCAGCAGCACCGACGCCGCGAGCCCGGCGGCCCGCAGGGCGGACCGGCCGGGCCGGCGTACGGCCGGCGGTGCCGGCGGCGCGCCGACGCGGGGGGAGAGGGTGGCGGACAGTGTGGGCTCCGATTGGTGCGGAATTCCGAACGGGACTTGACAGCCGTTTAGGTTAGGTTAACCTAACCCCGCTGTCCATGGTCATTCGCCCGACCCTGATCGAAAGACACCGCCATGCCGCATCCCGTGTCCGCCCGCCGCCTCTCCCGCCGGGGCCTGCTCGCCGCCGGTGGCGCCGCCACCCTGGCAGCCCTGCTCGCCGGCTGCGGCGGGGACGAGGACTCCGCCACCCCCGCCGCCAAGGACTCCGGCGGTCCGTGGTCGTTCACGGACGACCGCAACGAGAAGGTCAGCGCCCCCGCCCGGCCGACCCGGGTGGTCGCCTTCACGGGGGTCGCCGCCGCGCTCGTCGACTTCGGGCTCGACAAGCAGATCGTCGGGGTGTTCGGCGAGACCAAGCGCTCCGACGGCAGCAAGGACCCGCAGGCCGGCGACCTCGACGTCGAGTCCGTGGAGATCCTCGGCAACGTCTGGGGCGAGTTCAACCTGGAGAAGTACGCCGCCCTGCGGCCCGAACTGCTCGTCACCCACATGTACGACCCGGGCGCCTTCTGGTACGTGCCGGACGAGAGCAAGGGCAAGATCCTCCCGCTCGCCCCCACCGTCACCGTGACCACCGCGCGGGTGCCGATGACCAAGCCGATCGAGCGGTACGCGCAGCTCGCCGAGTCCCTCGGCGCCGACCTGTCCGCGAAGAAGGTCACCGACGCCAAGGCCCGCTTCGAGGCCGCCGCCGAGTCGGTCCGCCAGGCGGTCAAGGCCAACCCGGGCATCAAGGTGCTCGCCTGCTCCGGCAGCCCCGACCTGTTCTACGCCTCCAACCCCAAGGTCAGCACCGACCTGATGTACTTCGCCGAGCTGGGCGTCGACATCGTCGTCCCCACCAAGCTGGAGGCCGGCGACTACTTCGAGGCGTTGAGCTGGGAGAACGCGGGCAAGTTCCCGGCCGACCTGCTCCTGCTCGACAACCGCAGCACCGCCCTTCAGCCCAAGGACCTGGCCGCGAAGCCGACCTGGCAGCAGCTGCCGGCGGTCAAGGCCAACCAGGTCGCCGCCTGGGACGCGGTGCCCCGCTTCTCGTACGCCGGGGCCGCGCCGCTGCTGGAGAACCTGGCCACCGCCATCAAGGGCGCGAAGAAGGTCACGTCGTGACCACCGCCGTCGCCGTGCAGTACCGCCTCTTCGCCGCGCAGGTCGTCGGCGCCCGCCGCGTCGGCGCCTCCCTGGTCCGGGTCACCTTCGGCGGGCCCGAGCTGGCCGACTTCGCCGGCGGCGGCCGGGACCAGAGCGTCTCGCTGTTCCTGCCGCACCCCGGTCAGCCCGAGCCGGTGCTCCCCGTCGGGGCGGGGGAGGACTGGTTCGGCGCCTACCGGGCCATGGACCCCGACGTGCGCGCGGTGATGCGCTCGTACACCATCCGGGAGCAGCGCCCCGAGGTGGCCGAGGTGGACATCGACTTCGTCAGCCACGGCGACACCGGCCCCGCCTCCCGCTGGGCCCGGCACGCCCTGCCCGGCGACCGGGTGGTGCTGCTCGGCCCGGCCGTGCACGACAACCGCAGTGTCTGCTTCCGGCCCCCGGTCGGCACGGACTCCGTCCTGCTGGTGGCCGACGAGACCGGGCTGCCGGCCGCCGCCGGGATCCTCGCCTGGCTGCCGCCCGGCACCCCGGTGCGGGCCTGGATCGAGGTCCCCGACGCGGGAGACATCCAGGAGCTGCCCACCGAGGCGCGGGCCGAGGTGCGCTGGATCGTGCGGGGCGCCACCGCCCCCGGCAGCACCCTGCTGGCGGACGCGGTGCGCGCCGCCCGGCTGCCGGCCGGCAGCCCGTACGCCTGGATCGCCGGCGAGTCCTCGATGGTGCGCTCGGTGCGCCGGCACCTCGTCGGCGAGCGCGGCCTGGACCGCCGGCACGTCACCTTCTCCGGCTACTGGCGCCGGGGCGCCTCCGAGGACAACCTGCGCGCCGAGGCCGTCGCCTCGGCCACCGCCTGACGATGCCCGCCGCGCGCCGCGTCCCGCCCCGACGGGACGTGGCGCGCGGCGTCGGGCCGGTCGCTCAGAACTCGCGGTACATCACGTGCAGGTCCACCCGGCCGAGGGTGGGATGTTGGAACGCGCCGGGCACCGTGCCCACCACGTCGAACCCCTCCCGCCGGTACAGCTCCACGGCGGTGACGTTGCTCGCCACCACGGCGTTGAACTGCATGCCGGCGTACCCCCGCTCGCGGGCCCAGTCGACCGCGTGCCGGCACAGCGCGGTGCCCACGCCCCGCCCGCGCGCCGCGCGGGCCACCATGAAGCTCGCGGTGGCGACGTGCGCGCCCGGCCCGGGGCGGTTGGTGCCCATCTTCGCGGTGCCCAGCACCGCGTCGCCGTCGACCGCGACCACCGTCCGGCCGGGCGCGGCCTCCACCCACATGTCGTACGCCTGCTCGGCGGTCAGCTCCGGGTCGTAGGGGAAGGTCTCCCGCGCCCGGACCACCTCCTGGACGATCGGCCACACCTGGGCCCAGTCGGACTCGTGGAACTCGCGGATCCGCATCCGGCGGATGCTAGGGACGGCCCGGGCGCGGCGGCAAGGCGTTTACCGGCGGGGAGGGTGCGGCCCGGGGCGGCGGGGCGGACGTCCGCGCACTACCCGTCGACGAGCTGCTCCCGGAGGATGTCCGCGTGCCCGCAGTGCTGGGCGAGCTCGCGCAGCACGTGCAGATACACCCACCGCAGCGGAAGCGGGCCCCGCCGGTGCCCGGGCAGGATGTCGTCCAGGCCCAGGGACGCCGTCGCGCGGCGTGACGCCTCGCAGGCCTCGCGGTGCGCGCGCTGGACGGTGGCGATCGTGTCGTCGTCATCGAGGACGAACGACTCGTCCGGCGTCGCGGGGATGCCGATCTCCGCGCGCGACCGGCACGTCACGGCCTCGTCGAACCAGACCTTCTCGACGAAGGTCACGTGCTTCACGAGACCCAGCAGCGTGGTCCGGGAGGCCACCAACGACCGGCGCGCCTGTTCCTCCGTCAGCCCGTCCAGGCAGCCGTTGAGCGCGCGACGGTGCTCGTCGAGGAACGCCTCGAACTGGGCCCGGGCCGGCTGGGCGACGACCTGGTCGGCGAAGGTGGGCGGGTAGGAAGGCATGGGAGGAGCATTCCAGACCGTCGCCCGGGAGCAGTGTCGGACATCAGCAGGTGGCCCGGGCCGAGGGCGAATGGTTCGGCGGGTCTGCGGACGTGACCGCCGACAGGACGACGTCGATGACGCGGACCCGCTCGCCGCGGCCGGGGCTGTCGTCGGCCGGCGGTCGACAGGCTAGTTTGCTCGGATGAGTTCCCTCGATGACGTCGCGAGGCGTGACGGCTGGCGATGCTGGGTGTGCGACGAGCCGGTCGACGCCGACATGTCGGTGAACGACCCACGCGGTCCCAGCGTCGACAGCCGCACCGCGGACAGGAAGGCCAAGGTCGCCGAGCGACTCGCGCACCGGGCCTGCAACACCCGCAAGGGCGCGGTCAAGGTGGTCATCGCCTGGCCGGACCACCTGCACGTGGTGGAGCCCGCGCCACTGATCACCGTCGCCGAGCGACTCGAACGCAAGGGCGGCCGCGAGCTGGTCGCCCGCTGTCCGAGCAGGAAGGACGCCCAGGAGGCGGCGGACTGGCTGGTCGACCGGTTCTCCCGGCTGGTGCCCGGACTGCCGGTGACCGCGAGCGTCGACGCGGGCGGCGGACAGTATCTCGTCGCCCTGGCCGCCGGCCGCCGCTGACCGGTGGCCCTGGTCGGCGCGTCGCCGGCCAGGGTCCGATCCGTGAGCGTCCGGCAGCCCGGGATCCGAGCCGCCACCGGCGCTGCGGCACACCGCGCTCACCGGCCGTCTCCGGCCGGTGGCGTCGGTGGGCGATCAGTGCCCTGATCAGAAGGGGGGTGCGTCCTCGCCCATCAACGCCAGCACGACGCCTCCCTTCCCGCTCTTGAGGCCCTGGACCACGACCTTGCCGGTGCTGCCGTCGGGCAACTCCAACGTGAAGGTCTTCCCGACCGCGTTCTTGGGGCCGTTGCCGGCGCTGTTGGCGGGTCGGAAATCGCCCGCCCACGGCGGGATCCCACCTTTGCGGGCGGGCTCGGCGAAGAGCGCGGCGGTGCCGGGGGTCCGGGTGCCGTCGGAGGAGAGGAGCACTGAGGCGCTGCGATAGGTAGCCATATGCCGCAAGGCTATCCCGGACTGCGCCCGTTCGTGCCACCACAACTGTCGGGTGACGCGAACGGCTTCGGCAACCGACGGTGGCCTCGTCCCACCCCTCGTGCCGCATCCTGGACCTCGACTTCCAAGGATGGTGTCGTATCGAGGCGTGGCCGTTCGTGGAACCGGTGTGCGGCGGCCGGCCCGGGCCGCTGGACACGAGGGGCCGGGCAGGGCCCTCGTCCGGGACCGAGAGGAGACGACCATGACGGAGTACCTGATCACCTTCAACGACGAGTGGGTGCCAC
Source organism: Micromonospora sp. NPDC049060 (assembly GCF_040649055.1). Lineage (NCBI taxonomy): Bacteria > Bacillati > Actinomycetota > Actinomycetes > Micromonosporales > Micromonosporaceae > Micromonospora > Micromonospora sp. NPDC049060. Next base: position 209,746 of record NZ_JBEZEV010000001.1, on the reverse strand, counting down.
CACACACGGCGGAGGAGATCCGCGAGAAGAGCAAGGCCAGCTGGGCCGTGATGGGGGAGATGCAGGCCGAGGGCGTCCTGCTCTTCAGCAACGGGGGGCTCGACCGGTCCACCGCGGTGTGCAGCGTCGAATCGGTCGACGGCAGGCCCGTCTTCACCGACGGCCCGTACGTCGAGACCAAGGAGCACCTCGGCGGCTTCGCCGTCGTGGACGTGCCCGACGACGAGGCGGCGCGATACTGGGCCGGCAGGCTCGCGACCGCGCTCGACTGGCCACAGGAGGTGCACCGGTTCCGAGGCCCCGGGGCGCGCCCGGCGTAACGGCTCCGGGGAGAAGTGAGCGTGGTGCCCAGATACCTGCTGTCCGTCTACGGCCCGGCCGAGCCCACCGAGCTCGGCACCCACCACTCCCGGGAGGCCGTGCCGCGGGCGTACGCCGACACCGGCGCCTTCGACGAGCGGCTCCGGCGGGACGGTCACCTCGTCTTCACCGACGGCCTGGCGCCCGCGACGACCGCCACCACCGTCGACGGGCAGGGCGGGAGGCCGGTGCTCACCGACGGGCCCTACCTGGAGACGAGGGAGCACCTCGACGGCTTCTGAGTCATCGAGGCGGCCGACCTCGACGTGGCCCTGGCCCTCGCCACCGAGGGGTCGAGAGCGTGCCGCGGTACGGTCGAGGTGCGTCCCTTCCGCACCGGGGAATCCGTCCGAGCGCTGCCGGAGCCATGAACGATCCCACTGTCGAGCAGGCGATCACCCGTCTCCACCACGAGGAGTGGGCGCGGGTGGTCGCCGGCCTCGCACGCCGTTTCGGCGATCTCGACGTCGCCGAGGAGGCGACGGCCGAGGCGTTCGTGGCGGCCGCGGAGCGGTGGCCGCGCGAGGGCGTACCGTCCAATCCCGGCGGTTGGCTAGCCACCACCGCGACCCGTAAGGCGATCGACCGGCTCCGTCGCGAGTCGCAGCGCGACGCCAAACACCAGGCGGCCCGGATCATGTACGACGACACCCCCGCCGAGCCGACCGGCCCGGTCGAGGACGACCGGCTCAGACTGATCTTCACCTGCTGCCACCCCGCGCTCGCGTTGGAGGCCCGGGTGGCGCTCACCCTGCGCCTGCTCGGCGGCCTCACCGTGCCCGAGATCGCCCGCGCCTTCCTGGTGCGGGAGACCACCATGGCGCAACGGATCACCCGCGCCAAGGCGAAGATCAAGGCGGCGCACATCCCCTACCGGGTGCCCTCGGCCGACGACATCCGCGAACGGCTCGCCGGCGTGCTCGCGGTCGTCTACCTCGTCTTCAACGAGGGCTATCTCGCCAGCGAGGGGAACGACCCGGTGCGCGTCGACCTCACCGAGGAGGCGATCCGGCTCGGCCGCCTGCTCCGGACCCTCCTCCCGGACGACGGCGAGGTGACCGGCCTGCTCGCCCTGATGCTCCTCACCGACGCCCGGCGGCCGGCGCGCGTGTCCCGCACCGGGGAGCTGGTGACCCTCGCCGAGCAGGACCGCGGCGCCTGGGACCACACGCTCATCGCCGAGGGCAGCGCCCTCCTCCGCGAGCGGATCGAGGCGGTGGCGGCCGGCGGCGACCCACCCGGGCGCTACCAGCTGCAGGCCGCGATCAACGCGGTCCACACCGACGCCCCGTCCGCCCGGGACACCGACTGGTCCACCATCGTCGCCCTCTACGGGCGCATGTCGCTGCTCGACCCCTCACCGATCGTGCGCCTCAACCGGGCGGTCGCGGTCGCCGAGGTCGACGGCCCCGGGGTCGGGCTCGCCGAGATCGACCGGCTCGCCGAGGCCCTCGACGGCTACCACGCCTTCCACGCCGCGCGCGCCGACCTGCTGCGGCGACTCGGGCGCGGCGGCGAGTCGCGGACCGCGTACGACCGGGCCATCGGTCTCGCCGGCAACCCCGCGGAGCGGGCCTACCTCACCCGCCGCCGCGACCAGCTCGCCGGCTGACCACCACGTGGAGCCTGCGCGATCTGTTCCACCTGCCCTGACTGGCCTGCGCTGCGGGGCCGCGTCGGAGTCAGGCGCCGACGTCGACCGGAGCGCGGCAGGGGCGGTGGCGGCTCGACGAGCGTGGCAGGATCGCGCTTTCGACCCCTGCCGCGATGCCGAGGAGCCAGCCTGGTGAAGGCCGACCACTACGACAGTTTCGCCGAGCGCTACAGCGCGGACAACGAGTCCAACCTGATCAACGGCTACTACGAGCGGCCCGCGATGATCGGGCTCGCCGGGGATGTGGACGGCCGGCGGATCCTCGACGCCGGCTGCGGTTCGGGTCCGTTGTCCGCGGCGCTCCGCGAGCGAGGGGCCGTCGTGACCGGCTTCGACGCCAGCCGCGCGATGGTGGAGCTGGCCCGACGGCGGCTGGGCGGGGACGCCACGCTGCTGGTGGCCGACCTCAGCGAGCCGCTTCCCTTCGCCGACGGCGCGTTCGACGACGTCGTCGCGTCCCTGGTCCTGCACTACCTGGAGGACTGGACCGCGCCCCTGGCCGAGCTGCGACGAGTCCTGAGGCCGGGGGGCCGCCTCATCCTGTCCGTGAACCACCCGATGGTCTACACGGCGGTCAACCCGGGCGCCGACTACTTCGCCCTCGCACGGTGGTCGGAGGAGTACACCTTCGACGGGCACACCGCGGAGCTGACCTACTGGCACCGGCCGCTGCACGCGATGACGGATGCGTTCACCGACGCGGGCTTCCGCCTCTCGGTCGTCAGCGAACCCCCCATGTCTCCCGAGACCCCGCGCGAGATCCTGCCGCCACATCTCGTGGACCGCACCACGTTCATCTGCTTCATCTTCTTCGTCCTCGAAGCGCACTGAGCCGGGGCCGGTCCGCCGCCGCGCGCCACCACCGGCCTTCCCTCCCGGGCCTGCGCCGACGGTGCCGGACGCGCGGCCGGCGGCTCAGCCGAGGCGCACGTGGGCCGGCCGTTCGGGCCGGCCGGTGCCGGTGCCGGCGCCGTCGAGCGTCGTGCCGACCGGGACGGCGGGCCGGGCCGGTACGACCGGCGCGTCCCGGCCGGTGCCCCGGTGGCCGTCCCCGTCGTGGCTCGACTCCTCGTGGTAGTCCTGCTCCACGTTGACCGACCACACGTCGTGCCGGGTGCCGCAGGCGATGTTCTCGGCGGTGAGCATGGCGGTCAGCATCGAGTGGTCCTGGTTGTTGTAGCGGTGCATGCCGTTGCGGCCCACCGGGTGGACGTTCGGCACCTCGCGCGCCAGCCAGTCCCGGATCACGTCGACGTTGTGCTGGTAACGCTCGTCGTAGACCGGGTACGCCTTCGGCATCCGCACCACGTACCCGGCCTCGACCACCCCCGGCCGGACCAGGCCGAGCCGCTCCAGCTCGGCCGTCGCGGCGGCGACCAGTTCGGCGTCCGGCGTACGCCAGGTCTCGTCGTCCTCGAACACGAAGTACTCCAGGCCGAGGCAGGTGCGGCCGTCCTTGACCAGGTGCGGCGACCAGGAGCCGAAGTTCTGGATCCGGCCGACCCGCACCGCCGGATCGTGCACGTAGATCCAGTTGTCCGGGAACGAGAACTCCTCCGGCACCACCAGCGCGACGGTCAGGAAGTCCCGGTACCGCAGGTCGGCCGCGGCGGCCCGCACCTCCGGCGGGGCCGCCGGGCGCAGCGCGGCCACCAGCTCCGAGATCGGCATCGAGGAGACGACGTGCTCCGCCGGCTCGGTACGCTGCCCGCCTGCCCCGTTGACGGTCACGGCGACGGCCCGGCGGCGCTCCGGGTCCCGGTGCACGGCGGTCACCCAGGTGCCGGTGTCCACCCGGCCCCCGCGCCGGCGCACCTCCTCGGCGCAGCGTTGCCACATCATGCCCGGGCCGAGCTTCGGGTACTGGAACTCCTCGATCAGGCTTGTCACGTCCTTGCGGTTGCGTCGGGGCAGCACCGCGTTGCGGACCGCCTTGGCCAGCGACAGGTTCTTGATCCGCTGGGCGGCCCAGTCGGCCTGCAACCGGTCGGCCGGCATCCCCCAGACCTTCTCGGTGTACGTCTTGAAGAACATCGAGTAGAGCCGCCAGCCGAACCGGGCCGAGACCCACCCCTCGAAGTGCGACTGGTCCTTCGGCGGGCGCAGCCGGGCCCGCGCGTACGAGCCCATGCACAGCGCGGCCTCCCGCACGCCGAGGTTGCGCAGGGCGTTCGCCGCGCTCAGCGGGTAGTCGAACAGGGCGCCCCGGTAGTAGATCCGGCTCATCCGGGGCCGCAGCAGGAAGTCCTCGTCGGGCAGGATCTCGTGCCAGAACTCCTCGACCCGGGCCACCTTCGTGAAGAACCGGTGCCCGCCGATGTCGAAGCGCCACCCGTCCCGCTCGACGGTACGGCTGATCCCGCCCACCACCTCGTCTGCCTCGAACACCCGGACCGCGCTGTTGCGCCGGAGCAACTCGTACGCCGCCGTCAGGCCCGCCGGCCCAGCGCCGATGACCACCGTGCCGTGCTCTTCGCCCATGCCCGTCGCCCCCTGCTTCCGCCTCCCGGAGGCGGCCCGCTTACCCGGCACCGGCCCGAACTCACCCCGGATTCCCGTCCGCCCCCCGGGACACCCCGACGGGCGGAGCGCCCGGGACGCGCCGCGCCGCGCCCGGCGCCCGGTTCCGCACCGGGATCGCGCCGACGTGTCAACGGCCCCGGAACGGGGATGTCGCACCGGTCGGGCCGCCGGACCGGGAGACGCGTGATGGACAGTGGGCGGGCCGTCTCGGAGCGGCGGTGGCGCGCGCTGCCCGTCCGGCTGGCCGGGCGCGGGCACGACCTGCGGCGGGCGGCGTCGCGGGCCGCTGGCCGGATGCCGACGCCGTGGCTGTTCGTCCTCGCGGTCTTCCTCGGTACGAAGATCGTGCTCAGCGCCCTCGGGGTGCTCGCGCTGAGCGCCTTCGACGACGTGCCCTGGGCCCCGCCGCCGGACGAGACGATGATGCGCGAGCAGCAGCGGGCGGTCTCCGGGCACCGCGCGGTCGCGCTCTGGTTCGCCTGGGACTCCTTCCTCTACGACCGCCTGGCGCAGCTCCCGCTCGACGAGCCGTGGCCCGACTTCGGCTTTCCCCTGCTCTATCCGTTCCTGGCCCGTCCGCTGGCCCCGCTGCTGGGCGGCGACACCGCGCTGGCGTTGCTGCTCGTCGCGAACGTCGCGTTCCTGCTGATGCTCTTCTACGCCCACCGGCTGGGCGAGCGGCTGCTCGGCGGCGACGCCGCCGCCCGCCGGTTCGTCCGCTACCTCGTGCTGCTGCCGGCCGGGTTCCTGTTCCAGGCGGCGCTGACCGAGTCGCTGTTCCTCTGCCTCGCGCTCGCCGCCTTCCACTACGCCGAGCGGCGGCGCTGGCTGCTCGTGGGCGTCGTCGGCTTCTTCCTGGCGACGAGCCGCTCGGTCGGGTTCCTCGTCGTGCTCCCGCTGGCGCTGGTGCTGCTACGGCAGCACGGCTACCGGCTGGGCCCGCGCGCGTGGTGGGCGTACGTGCGCACCGGCTGGCCGCTGGCGCTGGTGCCCGCCGGCTGGCTGGCGTTCATGGCGTTCTGCCGGTGGCAGAGCGGCGACTGGTTCGCCTACAAGCACGCCCAGGAGACGGGTTGGGGCATCCGGGTGCAGAACCCGCTGGCGGTGCTGTGGCACGGCCTCACCGGCAGCCCGCCCCGCGACGCCCTGCGGGTGTGGGTCGCCGTGCTGGTGCTGGCGGTCCTGCTCGCGGGCGCCCGCCGACTCGGGCTGCCCTATCTCGTGTATGGGCTGACCATGGTCCTGGTGCCGCTGTCGATGGGGCCGCCGGTGTACAAGAGCCTGCTGCGCTATCTGCTGGCCGTCTTCCCGGTCGCCCTCGTGCTGGCCCGCTGGGCCCGGCACGCGGGCGCCGACGCCTGGCTGACCGCCGCCCTGGCCCTGCTCCAGGGCGCGCTCTTCGTCACCTGGCTCGCCTACTGGACCCACTTCATCATCTGAGCCCGCCTACGCCTCCTGCCCGCGCGCCGGGGCGTCCGGCGTACGGGCGGCGACCGCGCGCACCAGCTCCTCGGAGAGCGCCGTCGAGACCAGCGCCAGCCGACTCGCGTCGGCCTGCACGTCGGCCTGCGCGACCGCCACGCTCTGCGACTCCAGGGCCGGATCGACCTCCCGCGTCGCCGTCGCCCCCGAGGTGAAGCGCCGGAGCGCCACCAGGACCGCCGCGGCCTCACCGGCGGCGTCGGCACGCTCGATGCTCCAGCCGGCCGCCACCGCCCGCTGCCGGGCGGCGCCGGCCACGGACTCGTCGAGCGGGCCCAACGCACGCAGGCCGTCGCTGATCTCGACGCAGCGGCGGTAGAGCCGTTCGCCCAGGCGCCACGCCCACCGGGGGTCGACCTCCGGCCGGCGCGGGGGATGCAGGGCGATGGTCGGCATCGCCCGGTACAGCAGGTACCACAACGCGTGCAGGTCGCGGTGCGTGGCGTACCGGCGCGGCCAGGCGCGGACGCCGTCGACCGCCTTGCGTGCCGTCGCCAGCACGAAGCTGGCCCCGATCAGCGACACCGACAGCGTGATCAGCGTCTGCGTCGCGGCCGGCTCGGGCCACGGCGGCGCCACCCCGGCCAGCTTGAGGCAGATGAACAGGGCCTTGTGCGCGACGAATCCCGCACCGAAGGCCGCGCCGGCACTGAGCAGCCGCATGCTGGTCCTCAGCCGGGCGCCGGCGTAGCGCGCGTAGCCGGCGGACACCCGCAGGATGTCCACGACCGTCACCCCGAGGCAGGTCAGGAACGCGAGCATGTAGACGCCGACCGGTGGCAGGTCGCCGTACCGCTCGGCGAAGTGCAGGGGCTCGGACTCGGGGAAGTCGGCCCGCGAGAACGCCGCGACCATCACGCCGAACGCGGCGGCGAGGAACCCGCCCCGCCGCGCCATCAGCCGGCGTGCCCGCCCCGGGTCGCCCAGGTGCAGGAAGAGAAACTGGATCGCCGCCGCGGCGAGCAGCGCCGAGCCGTGCTCCACCAGCTTGGCGAGGTTGGCCACGCCCGACACGCGGTCGAGCAGGCTGTGCACCGGCGCCCACCCGGCGGTGACGGCCACCCCCATCCCCAGACAGATCCCCGCGCTCGCCAGGATCCTCGGGTTGGCCGGATCCCGACCCAACGCCCTGAGCTTCACCAGGAACGCCACTGCGGCGACGCTGGCGGCGACCAGATGACCGACAGTGACGAGCACCCGATCTCCCGCCTAGTCCGTCAACGTCGCGGCGATGCGGTGCATGACGGCGGCCGTGACGCCGCCCAGCTCGTCGAAGGCCACGTCCTCGCCGCCGCCGTCGAGCCGTGCCCCCAGGTATGTCGCCAGCAGCTCCGCGTCGTGCTCCTGCTGCTCGTCGAACGTGGCGGGGGAGCGGGCGAGCACCCCGTGCGCCGCCGCCGGCTCACCCGTTCCGCCGGCGGAGGGCACCGCCCGCGCGGTGTGCCGCAGGGCGATGTGCATCAGCTCGTGCAGGATCGTCTGGACGCGCAGCACGGGCGGCGCGTCGCGACTGAACAGGACGTAGTCGGTCCCGGAGGTCGCCACCCACAGCCCGCAGGGCCCGGCCTGCCCGTCGACGCTCATCGCGGCGAGCTGGATGCGCCGACCGCGCGTGGTCTCGAGCGCGGACACCAGGCCCCGCACCGTCAGGGGCGACGGCAGGTCCACGTCGAGCTGGCGCAACAACCGCTGTCTCCGACGCCGTCGGTGCCACATCGCCCGCCATCACTCTCCCCGCCGGGCCGCCAGCCCGAGAGACCCCCGTGTCGTGTCACCCGCCCGCCGCGTCCACCCCGGACGGTCGACGCCCGTGCCGGCCGCGACGGCGCGGGTGCGGGCAGCATAGCCAAGCGCGACGACACTGTGACGCCCGAGCGGGGCGGAACGTGACAGCTCACGCCCGCGGTGTGCCCGCCGCCCGGGGCGGTCGGCAGAATGTGGACCGTGCACGACGTCATCGACCGCCCCGACCGCCGCACCGGCAGGCTGCTCGCCCGCGCCGCCACCGAGGTCTTCGCCCCGGCGCTGCTGGCCGCGCTGATGCCCGTCGTCGTGGGCCTGCACGCCGCGTCGCCCGTCGAGGTGGGCCTCGCCTGGGCCCTGGTCGGCTCCCTGTTCTGCTCGATCATCCCCAACAGCCTGATCTGGTGGGGCGTACGCCGGGGCCGGCTGACCGACCACCACATCAGGCGACGGGAACAGCGCCGACGGCCACTGGCGTACGGGCTGCTGTCCGTGCTGGTGGGCCTCGCCGTGATGATCGGGTTCGGCGCCCCGCGCCCCGTCCTGGCGATGGTCGTCGTCATGTTCGCCCTCGGCCTCGCCGTGACCGTGGTCAACCTGGCGTGGAAGCTCAGCATCCACGCGGCCGTGGCGGCGGGCGCGGCGGCCGTGCTCGTGATCGAGTTCGGACCGGCGCTGCTCGCCTCGGCGCCCGTGGTGGCGCTGGTCGGCTGGTCGCGGGTGCGCCTGCGCGACCACACCGTCGGTCAGGTGGCCGCCGGCACCGTCGTGGGGGCGCTCATCGCCGTCCCCACGTTCCTGCTGCTGCGGTGAACGGAGGCGGGAGCACGCCCTACGTCCGGCCGCGCCCCGTGGGCTTGTTGCGTGCCTCCAGCGCCGCGACCTGCTCCACGATGGCGCGTAGGCTCGCCCTGGGCGCCCCCGGCGGCATCCGGCGGGCCAGGACGGTGATCGTCTCCAGGTCGGGGTCGCCCTCGCCGTCTGCGGCCACGGTGTCGAAGAAGTAGCCCGGGGGCACCCGGAAGAAGTTGGCGAGCTGCTGGATGGCCGACCGGGTGGGATTGTCCCGTTCGCCGCTCAGCAGGTAGTTGACGTAGCTCGTCGAGAGCCCCGTGGCCCTGGCGACCTCCTCCGGCGAGAAGGGCCTGTCGCTGCCGGGCCGGCGATGCGTCTCGAACAGGTGCCGCAGCCGGTCGGCGAAGGACGTCGATCCGCTGGCCTTGCCGCCGTCGGCCATGACCACCCCTCCCGATCCGACCCGAGGACGCCCACCATAGTGGTTGGGCCGGGCTGCGCCGCCACAATGGTTGCGGGCCGTGGCGGACCGTGCTTGACTGACCACGCCGACCACTGTTGTGGCAGTGACACCGTAGCGGACAACCATAGTGTGTGGTAGGACACCCGCACCAGCGTGTGTCGACTCCGTGTCGGCGCGTCGGCCGACGACCGCCAGGCGCGGCACAGGGGACGGAAACGGGGGATGCGCAAGCCGCTCAGGGGTGCACCTCACCGCACGCCGAGGAGCAGCCGGCAGGGGGGACCGCAGCCGGTACGGCCGCGCGCATCTGGGGGGCCGTCCTCCGAGCGACCTGGCGCCAGGTGGCCCCGGGTGCCATGCCCGGGGCCACCGACGACGGTGTCCACCGTGGCCGGGGCGTCCCGGTGACCGGAGGGTCGTCAGCCGGCTGACGCGCCGGAACCCCCCGCCCGTGGGCGGACCGGGGTGACCTCGGCGGCCGGCCCGGTGCTGTCCCGGCGCACCACCTCGGCGGGCAGCACCTCGACGCGGGGCGCCGCGGCCCCCGGGTCGAGCGCCAACGACATCGCGCGGACCCCCATCTCGACCAGGGGCAGCCGGACGGTGGTCAGCGCCGGGGTGACGTCCCGGGCGATCGGCATGTCGTCGAAGCCGATGACCGACACCTGCCGGGGCACCGCCACCGACCGGGAGCGCAGCAGCGCCAGCGCGCCGATCGCCATCGAGTCGTTGAGCGCCACGACGGCGGTCAGCTCGGGGTCGGCGTCGAGCAGCGCGGCCGTCGCGGCGACACCGCCGTCGCGGTCGAACTCGGCGTGCCGGACGCGGTGCTCGGGCAGGCTCAGCCCGTGCGCGGCGAGGGACTCCCGCAGGCCGGTGAGCCGGTCGGTGGTGGTGGTGAGCACCGCAGGCCCGGCCACCACCCCGATCGCCCGGTGACCGAGTTCGTACAGTTCCTCGCCGATCAACCGGCCGCCGGCGCGGTTGTCCGGCATCACCGCGTCGCCGGAGTGCTCGTGCCGGCCGATGACCGCGACCCGTCCGCCGGTCGCCTCGTACGCGGCGAGCTTCTCGTTGAGCAGCCGGGTGAAGGTGGCGTCGTGGTAGCCCGAGCCGGCCAGGATGATCGCGGCGACCTGCTGGCCGCGCAGCAGCTCGACGTACTCCAGCTCGCGGTCCGGGTCGCGGTAGCTGTTGCAGATCATCAGCAGCCGGCCCTGGTCGGTGGCGACCCGTTGCAGGCCCCGGGTGATCTCGGCGAAGTAGGGGTCGGAGACGTCGTGCACGATGACACCCACCGCCACGCGGTGCGAGCGGGCCAGCAGTTGGGCGTGCGCGTTCGGCACGTACTGGAGGTCGGCGACGGCGCGCAGCACGCGCTCGCGGAGCTCCTCGGTGACGGGCTTGCTGCTGCCGTTGATCACCCGGGAGGCGGTCGCGGGCGAGACCCCCGCCCGCCGGGCCACGTCGGACAGGGTCGCCACTGCCGCCCCCTCGGTCGTTTCTCGACGGCCGCGCCCCGGTGCCGGCCATGCGTCACCGTACCGCAGCGAAAGCGCTTCCCCGCCCCGGCGCCCGCCCGCGTGGCCCGGCGGTCGGCGCCGGCCGCGAGACGGGGCGAACAGCCTCTTGCCTGAGGAGGGAGGCGTTCCCTACGCTGCCCAGGAAAGCGCTTGCCTGAGATCCGCCGCCGGGAGCCTCCCGGCGGCGGCGCAGGCGTGGAACAGGTCGCCCGCCGCCGGTCCCGGTCGGAGGCGCCCGCGGAGGGAAGGAACACCATGACCCGCAGGTCGATAGGCATCATCGTCAACGGCGTCACCGGCCGGATGGGCTACCGGCAGCACCTGGTGCGCTCACTGCTCGCCATCCGCGAGCAGGGCGGCGTGCCCCTGGCCGACGGCACGTCGATCTGGCCCGAGCCCGTCCTGGTCGGGCGCAGCGAGACCAAGCTCCGCGAGATCGCCGAGCGGCACGGGCTGACCGACTGGACCACCGACCTGAGCGCGGCGCTGGCCCGCGACGACGTCGAGATCTACTTCGACTCCCAGGTAACCCAGCAGCGGGAGAAGGCGATCCGCCGGGCGCTGGACGCCGGCAAGCACATCTACACCGAGAAGCCGCTGGCCGAGGACACCGAGGGCGCCCTCGACCTGGCCCGGGCGGCGCGCGCCGCCGGCGTGCGTACCGGGGTGGTGCAGGACAAGCTCTTCCTGCCCGGGCTGCGCAAGCTCAAGCGGCTCATCGACGGCGGCTTCTTCGGCCGGATCCTGTCGGTGCGCGGGGAGTTCGGCTACTGGGTGTTCGAGGGCGACTGGCAGCCGGCCCAGCGCCCGTCCTGGAACTACCGCAGCGAGGACGGCGGCGGCATCGTCGTGGACATGTTCCCGCACTGGCAGTACGTGCTCGAGGAGCTCTTCGGCCGGGTGCGTACGGTCTCCTGCCTCACCGCCACGCACGTGCCGCAGCGGGTCGACGAGGCGGGCCGCACCTACCCGGCGACCGCCGACGACGCCGCGTACGGCATCTTCGAGCTCGACGGCGGCGTGGTCGCGCAGCTCAACTCCTCGTGGTGCGTCCGGGTGCACCGCGACGAGCTGGTCGAGTTCCAGGTCGACGGCACCGAGGGCAGCGCCGTGGCCGGGCTGCGCAGCTGCCGGGTGCAGCACCGGGCGGTCACCCCGAAGCCGGTGTGGAACCCCGACCTGCCGGTCACCGAGCCCTTCCGGTCGCAGTGGACGGAGGTGCCGGACAACGAGGAGTTCGACAACGGCTTCAAGGTGCAGTGGGAGGCGTTCCTGCGGCACGTCGTCGCCAACGAGCCGTTCCCGTGGGACTTCCTGGCCGGCGCGCGCGGCGTGCAGCTCGCCGAGCTGGGCCTGCGGTCGGCGCGCGAGGGCGCCCGCCTCGACATCCCGGAGCTGGACCTGTGAGTGCGACGAGTGAGCCGGGTCTGCGAGCCCCGCAGTCGCGAACGGAGGTGGCGCTGTGAGCGCGAGCAATGAGGTGGTGCTGCCGGGTGGGCGGCGGTACCGGTTGACCGGGGGCGCCGGCTTCCCGCGCCCCGCCGGGCCGCCGAGCAGCCGGATCGCGTACGCCGCCGCGCACGTGGTGGCCGATCCGACGGCCGAGAACGTCCCCGGCGCCCCGGCCGTGCTGGACTGGGACCGCACCCTGGCCTTCCGGCACCACCTGTGGTCGTACGGCTTCGGGGTGGCCGAGGCGATGGACACCGCGCAGCGCGGCATGGGCCTGGACTACCCGGCCACCCGCGAGCTGATCCGGCGCAGCGCCGCCGAGGCCCGCGCGGTCGGCGGGCGGATCGTCGCCGGGGTCGGCACGGACCAGCTCCCGCCCGGCCCGGCCACCCTGGCCGAGGTCGCCCGCGCCTACCGCGAGCAGCTCGACGACGTGCGGGCCGCCGGGGCCCGCCCGGTGCTGATGTGCAGCCGCCACCTGGCCGCCGCCGCCCGCGACCCGGAGGACTACCTGCGGGTGTACGACGAACTGCTCTCCGCCGTCGACGAGCCGGTGGTGCTGCACTGGCTCGGCCCGATGTTCGACCCGGCGCTCGCGGGCTACTGGGGGTCGGCCGACCTCGACGAGGCCGCCGACGCCGTCGTCGGGCTGATCAAGGCCCACGACAGCCGGGTGGACGGGATCAAGGTCTCCCTGCTCGACGCCGGCCGCGAGGTGGCGCTGCGCCGCCGGCTGCCCGCCGGGGTGCGCCTCTACACCGGCGACGACTTCCACTACCCGGAGCTGATCCGTGGCGACGCGAGCGGCCACTCCGACGCGCTGCTCGGGGTGTTCGCCGCGATCGCGCCGGCCGCCGCCGCGGCGCTCGCGGCACTGGACCGGGGGGACCTGGCGGCGTACGACCGGATCTTCGCCCCGACCGTGCCCCTGGCCCGGCACATCTTCGCGGCCCCCACCTGGCACTACAAGACGGGCATCGTCTTCCTGGCCTGGCTGACCGGGCACCAGGACCACTTCACGATGGTCGGCGGGGCGCAGTCCGGCCGCTCGCCGGCGCACCTGGCCACCCTGCTCACCCTCGCCGACGCCGCCGGGCTGCTGCCCGACGCGGACCTGGCCGCCGCCCGCGCCCGGGCGCTGTTCACGGTGGCGGGGGTTGACCAGTGAGCGCGAGGAGTGAGCCGGACCTGGGGCGGTTCTCGTTCAACCAGGCCACGTCGCAGCACTGGCCGCTGCCCGAGGTGGTCGCCGGCTGCGTCGCCGCCGGGGTGCCGGGGATCGGGCTCTGGCGGGAGCCGGTCGCCGAGTACGGGTTGGCCCGCGCCGCGAAGCTGGTCCGCGACGCCGGCCTGGCGGTCACCTCGCTCTGCCGGGGCGGGTTCTTCACCGCCGACGGCTGGCGGGAGGAGAACCTGCGCGCCATCGAGGAGGCCGCCACCCTCGGCACCTCGGTCCTGGTGCTGGTCTCCGGCGGGCTGCCGGCGGGCAGCCGGGACATCGACGGCGCCCGCCGGCAGGTCGCCGACGCCATCGCCGAGCTGGCCCCGCACGCCGCCGCAGTGGGGGTGACGCTGGCGATCGAGCCGCTGCACCCGATGTTCAGCGCCGACCGCTGCGTGGTGTCCACCCTCGGCCAGGCGCTCGACATCGCCGAGCGGTTCGACCCGGGCGTGGTCGGGGTCGTCGTCGACGCGTACCACGTGTGGTGGGACGACACGGTGTACGCGCAGATCGCCCGGGCGGGGGCGCGGATCGCCGCGTTCCAGGTGTGCGACTGGGTCACCCCGCTGCCCGAGGGGGTGCTGCTCGGCCGGGCCCTACCCGGCGACGGCTGCATCGAGCTGCGCCGGCTGCGGGAGGCCGTGGACGAGGCCGGCTACGCCGGGCCGGTCGAGGTGGAGGTCTTCTCGGCCGAGGTGTGGGCCCGGCCCGGCCGGGAGGTCCTCGACGCGTCGGTCGCGGGCTACCTGCGTCACGTCGCCTGACGACGGGTCCCGGCCGGTCGGGCGGCTGGCCGGGATCCGGGCGAGGATGAGGGGGTGACCGACCGACGGGTGCACCTCGACGACCTCGGCGCGTGGCTGATCAAGGGCAACGCGGACCGGGTCGACCTGGCCGGCCGCTTCGCCCGTGATCCGCGGGTGACGGGCTGGTGCGTACGCCCCGGCTACCGGGCCCGGCTGATGCGCGCCGGTCAGCCGGTGGTCCTCTGGGCCAGTGGCAGCCGCGGCCGGCTCGCGTACGGCGTCTGGGGCGTGGGGCTGGTGGCCGCCGCCGCGGTGCCGGGGGAGCCGGGCGCGGCCTGGACGGTGCCGTTGGACCTGACGGTCCTTGACGAGGCGCACCGGGTGCCCCGTGAGTCCTTCCGGGGCGACGTGCGGCTGGCCGGCGCGGAGGTGCTCAGGCAGCCGCAGGGGGCCAATCCGTCCTTTCTCACGGCGGCCGAGTTCGCCGCGCTGCGCGAGCACCTGCCACCGCGCTGACGGGTGCCCCGCCGTCTTCACCCAGCCCTTCCGGCTCTCTATGATCGGTGAAAACTGTCGCCAGGCAACCGGTCAAGAACCGGCAAAAAGCTACAGGGAAGGGTGGGCATGGCGCTGTCCGCGACCGTCCTCGCCGAGCTGCGCGGGATCGTCGGCCCGTCGCACGTGCACGACGCGGCCGGCGACCTCGTGGCGTACGCGCGGGACGCGACGCCGTTGTTCTCGCACCGCCCGGACGCGGTGGTCTTCCCGGCCGACACCGCCGAGGTCGCCGCGGTGCTGGCACTCGCCACCCGGCACCGGGTGCCCGTGGTGCCCCGCGGCGCGGGCTCCAACCTGTGCGCCGCCACCGTGCCGCTGCGCGGCGGGATCGTGCTGGTGCTGACCCGGCTCAACGTCATCCTGGAGGTCAGCGGGGACGAGTTGCTCGCCCGGACGCAACCGGGCGTGACCAGTGCCGCCCTCGCCGACGCCGCCGCCGCACAGGGCCTGCTCTGGGCGCCCGACCCCGGCAGCCGGACCGTCGCCACGGTCGGCGGCACCATCGCCACCTGCGCGGGCGGGCTGCGCGGCCTGAAGTACGGCGTGACCCGCAACTACGTGCTGGGCCTGGAGGCGGTGCTGCCCACCGGTGAGGTGATCCGCACCGGCGGTCGGCTGTGGAAGGACGTCGCCGGCTACGACCTGACTCGGCTGCTCACCGGCTCCGAGGGCACCCTCGCCGTGATCACCGAGGCGACCGTGGCGCTGCTGCCCGCACCGGCGTCGGCGAACACCGGGGTCGCGTACTTCCCGACGCTTGCCGACGCGGGGGAGGCGGTCGCCCGGGTGATCCGGGCCGGGGTGGTGCCGGCGACGCTGGAGTTCCTCGACCGGGCCTGCATCGACGCCGTCGAGGACTTCGCCCACCTGGGGCTGCGTACCGACGCCGGCGCCCTGCTCCTCTTCGGCGACGACGGCCCGCCCGACCTCGTCGCCGCCCACCTGGAGCGGATCGGCGCGGCCTGCGTCGAGGCCGGCGCGGTGGAGGTCACCACGGCCCGCGAGGTCGCCCAGGCGGAGGCGCTGCTGGCCGCCCGGCGCTGCGCGCTGCCGGCGCTGTCCCGCCGGGGCGGGGTGACCATCCTGGAGGACGCGACCGTGCCCCGGCCACGCATCGCCGAGATGGTCGACCGGATCGACGCCATCGCCGCCCGGCACGGCGTCGCCATCGCCACCTTCGGCCACGCCGGCGACGGCAACCTGCACCCCACCTGTGTGCTCGACTCGGCCGAGGACCACGACGCCGTACGCCGGGCCGAGGCGGCCTTCGCCGACGTCTTCGCCGCCGCCATCGACCTCGGCGGCACCATCACCGGCGAGCACGGGGTGGGGGCGGCGAAACTGCCGTTCCTCGCCGCCCGCCTCGGCGAGGACCAGCTCGCCCTGCTGCGCCGGATCAAGAGCGCCTTCGACCCGGCGGGCATCCTCAACCCCGGAAAGCTGGGCTCATGACCGGCGACGTGTTCGACCCGGAGCAGTTGTCGCGCTGCATCTCCTGCGGGTTCTGCCTGCCGGCCTGCCCCACGTACGCGATGACCGGCGACGAGGCGTCCTCGCCGCGCGGCCGGATCACGCTGATGCGGGCGTTGCAGGACGGCACCCTGCCCCCGGACGACGACACCCTCGCCGAGCAGTCCTCGTTCTGCCTGGGCTGCCGGGCCTGCGAGCCGGTCTGCCCGGCCGGGGTCGAGTACGGCAGCCTGCTGGAGCAGTGGCGGGTGCACCAGTGGCGGGGCTGGCGGCGACCGCTGGTGGCCCGGGCGCTGATGCTCTTCGTCGAGCAACGCTGGCTGCTGCGGCTGTCCGGCCTCGTCCGCCGCGCCGCCCGCGGCCGGCCCGCCACCGCACGGCGGGCCATGCCTGGCCCGGCGGGGCCCGCCCCGTCCGCGCCGAGAACGGCCCCGGCAGCCGTCCCCGCCGCCGCGCAGGACCCGGCCGACACGCCGGGCGCGCAGCTCATGCTGGGCTGCGTCGAGCGGGGCCTCTACCCGGCGGTCAGCCGGGCGGCGCACGCGCTCGCCCCCGAGCTGGCCGTTCCCACCACCCAGGGCTGCTGCGGCGCGCTGCACGCCCACAACGGCGACCTGGCCGGGGGCGAGCGGCTGGCCGAGCGGCTCGGCGCGGACCTGCCCGGCACGATCGTCACCACCTCCGGCGGCTGCGCCGCGCACCTGGCCTCCGTACTCGGCCGGGACCGGGTACGCGAGCTGTCCACCTGGCTCGCCGACCGGCCCGCCGGGGCGGAACTGCGAGTGGGCGGCCGACGCGCCAGGGTCACCCTCCAGGACTCCTGCCACCTGCGCAACGGCCTCGGCGTCTTCGCCGAGCCCCGGACGCTGCTGCGCCAGGTCGCCGACTACGTCGAGCTGCCGTCGGCGGCCGCCTGCTGCGGCGCCGCCGGCACGTACTCGCTGCTGCGGCCGAAGGACTCCCGGCGGATCCTGGACGCGAAGCTCGACGAGATCGAGGCCGCCGGCGTCGACCTGGTGGTGGCCGTCAACCCGGGCTGCCTGCGGCAGTTGCGCACGGGGCTGCGCCGGCGCCGGTCCGCCGTGCGGGCCGTGCACCTCGCCGAGCTGCTCGCCCGGATCGAGTCGCCGTAGCCGGCCGGGGCCGCCGGGCGCACCTGCGGTGCACCCGGCGGATGATCACTCCGTACGGATGCCGTCGGGGCGGGTGAGCCGCCACAGCACCGGCAGGCTGAGCCCCGTCACCAGCAGCACCACGGCCGCCCCGAGGCCGGTGGAGATGCCCAGCGCCGGCCAGGCGACGGTCACCGGCGTCTGCACCATGCGCAGCAGCACCGCGCCGAGGGCGAGGCCGAACACCACCGCCAGGGCGAGCCCGATCACCACCGGCACGGCGCTCTGCCACAGCACCGACCAGCTCAGCGTGGATCGCCGGGTGCCCACCGCGACCAGCATCGCCAGCAGCCGGCGGCGCTCCCGCAGCTGCTCCAGCACGCCGACCAGCATGCTGGCCCCGATCAGCAGCAGGGTGACCACCGCGCCGGCGTAGAGGCCGCGCTGGACGTTGACGAACTGGCTGGCCTGGCGGTTCTCGGTCAGCGTGAGCACCGAGGCGTACGGGTCGACGCCGGCGGCGGCGTTGCGGACGTGCTCCACCGCGTCCGGCCGGTCGGCCGCGAGCCGCAGGTACGCCTCGGCGCGCAGCGGCCCCAGCCGGGCCGTGTCGACCGCGCCGGGAGTGGCCAGCACCCCGCCCTGCCGGTAGCCGGACGGGTCGCTGCGCACCGGTGCCTCCCGGGCGGAACGGGGAACCCGCCAGGTCACCCCGCTGACCGTGACCGTGCCGCCCGGCCGGATGCCGGCGGACTGGCCCTCGGGATCGCGGACCAGGAAGACGTCGCCATCGGCGCACCGGTCGAGCCGGCCGAACTCGGCCAGCGCCGCGCAGTCGCCGATCCGCAGCGTGCCGTACGCCTCGCCGGCCGTGACCGAGGTGGCCAGGGTGGCGTTGCTCGCGGTCACCCCGGGCGCGCCGGCCAGCCGGTCCAGCCCCGCCGCCGCGTCCGACTGCGGGGAGAACTGCACCTGCACCTGGGCCCGGGAGGTGTCCTGGCCGGTGTCGAAGGTGAACCGACCGGCGACGCCGGCGAAGAGCATCTGCAACCCGATGGTGCCCGCCACGGCGACCGCGATGCCGTTGACCAGCCGCGCGGAGGCGGCGCTGTCGAGCTGGAGGCGGCGCACCGCGAGCTGCCACGCGACCGGGCCGCCGCGCAGCCGGCGTACGAGCAGGTCGGTGAGCCAGGGCAGCAGGGTGACCACGCCGGCCAGCAGGAGCACGGCGCCGGCCGCGGTCTGCCGCTCGCCGCCCAGCGGCGCGACCCCGGCGGCGCCGGCCAGCAGCAGCCCGAGCCCGGCGGCCGGCAGCAGCAGCCGCCACACCAGCCGCCGGCGCACCGGCGTCGCCCGCCGGGTCACCCCGAGCGGCTCGACCAGCACGGCGCGCATCGACACCAGCGTCACCACCACGGCGAGCGCCGGCACCGCCAGCGCGACGGCGGCCACCAGCGGCAGCGGCGGGCGCACGTCGGCGGCGTACACGCTGAGGTCCATGAGGGTGACCAGCGGCACCACCTGCCGGCCGAGCGCGAAGAGCACGCCGCCGGCCGCGACGCCGAGCAGCGCGCCGGCGGCGGCCTCACCGGCGGCGATCCGGCGGACCATCGCGGCGTCGGCGCCGACCAGGCGCAGCGCGGCCAGCCGCCGGTCGCGCCGCTCGCCGCCGAACCGCACGGCCGCGCCGAGGAAGACCGCGATGGGCAGCAGCAGAACCACGAAGATGACGACCACCAGCACCACCAGCACCGGGTCGAAGGCCTCGCCGGGCAGCCCGCCGCCGAACGCGTCCAGCCGGGTGGCGTCGTCGGCGGCGAGGGTGTCGCTGCCCAGGTAGTAGGCCAGCTCGCGGGGGCCGGCCAGCCCCTCGTCGGCGATGACGCCGGTGACCGTGGCCCCGCCGAGGCGGGGGGCGAACAGCGCGCCGTCGGCGGAGCCGAGCAGGTCGCGCAGGGCGGGGGAGACCAGCACCTCGCCGGCGCGGGGCAGCGCGGCCACCCCGGGCGGCGCCGGCGCGGCCGGTCCCTCGGGCCGCAGCACCCGGCCGCGCACCGGCTGCCCCCGGAACTCGGTGTCGGTCTGGCGGATCAGCAGGGTGTTCGCGGCGGCCGGGATCTTCTCGCCCATCCGCAGGTCGTCGCGGGCGTCGCCGCGCGCCTGCCGGGCGTCCAGCGCGCCGGGCACCGCGGCGGCGAGCAGCAGCATCGCCACCCCCACCCCGACGCCGACCGCCGTGAGCACCGCCCGCAGCCAGCCGTCCCGGCCGCCCGTGAACGCCATCCGCGCGCCCATGCCCAGGTCGGCCGCGCGGTCGCGCAGCCGCGTCACGCCGCGACCTCCAGGTCCCGGGTGCGGCCGTCGCGGACCACGACCTCCCGATCGGAGTACGCGGCGACCCGCGCCTCGTGCGTCACCAGCACCACGGCCGCCCCGGTGTCCCGGGCGGCGGCGGTGAGCAGCCGCATGACCCGCTCGCCGTTGAGCGAGTCGAGGGCGCCGGTCGGCTCGTCGGCGAAGACCACCCGTGGCCGGGTGACCAGTGCCCGGGCGACCGCCACCCGCTGCCCCTGCCCGCCGGAGACCTCGCCGGGCCGCTTGCCGGCCACCTCGGCGACCTCCAGGCGGTCCAGCCACTCGGCGGCCCGCCGCTCCGCCTCGCGCCGACCGACCCGGCCCAGCCGCAGCGGCAGCGCGACGTTCTCCAGGCAGGTCAGCTCCGGTACGAGCTGGCCGAACTGGAAGACGAAGCCGAACTCCTCGCGGCGCAGCGCGCTGCGCTCGGCGTCGCTCAGGGCGGCGAGGTCACGGCCGGCGTAGCGGACCCGGCCGGAGTCGGGCCGGGTGATTCCGGCGAGGCAGTGCAGCAGCGTGGACTTGCCGGAGCCCGACGAGCCCATCACGGCCAGCACCTCGCCCGGGTGGACGCGCATGCTCGCCCCGGCGAGCGCCCGGGTCGGGCCGAACGAGCGGTGCAGGTCCTCGGCGAGCAGCAGCGGGGCGCTCACGACCGCACCGTCGCGGCCAGCTCGTCGAGACGGGCGGCGGTCAGCTCCAGCCAGCGCAGGTCGGCCTCCAGGTGGAACAGCGCGTGGTCGCAGACCAGTTGCTCGGCGAGGTCGCCGTCGCGCTTGCGGCGGGTCAGCTCGCGCATCATCCGCAGGTGCTCGGCGCGCTGCACGTCGAGCACGTCGGCGGCGGGGCGGCCGGTCAGCAGGGCCAGCACCACCTTGGTGTAGAGGGTGCTCTGCAGGTACGGCTCGGGCTTCTCGGCCCGGGCCAGCCACTGCGCCACGTCGGTGACGCCCGCCTCGGTGATCGCGTACCGCTTGCGTTCCGGGCCCTCGCCGGGCTCCACCGCCTCCACCTCGACGAGGCCGCCGCGCAGCAGCCGGGACAGGGTGGCGTAGACCTGCCCGTACGCGAGCGGTCGGGCGTGACCGAAGCGCTCGTCGTAGAGGCGTTTGATGTCGTAGCCGTGGCGGGGGGTGGCCTCGAGGAGGCCCAGGAAGGTCTGTCCGATCGACATGCCGGCGACTATACACACCGCGTATACCCGGAGTGTATAGCGGTACATTGCCCGCTCAACCGTCTGCATCGGAGGTCACCGTGTTCGCCCTGTCCCTGACCGAGGACGCGGAACTGCGTCCCCTGGAGCCCTGGCGGGCCGAGGAGTTCCTCGCCCACCTCGAGCGGGCCCGTACGCACATCGCGCCCTGGGTGTCGCCCTCGTTCCTGGTCGACGACCTGGCCGGTGCCCGGGCCGTGCTCCAGCGCTACGCGGAGCTGTGGGCGCGTGACGCCGGCGGTATCTGGGGCATCTGGCGGCGGGGCGAGCTGGTCGGCGGGGTCATGCTGGTCTCGTTCGACGCCGCCAGGGGCGTCTGCGAGGCGGGCTGCTGGCTGGAGCCGGCCGGGGAGGGCCACGGGCTGGTCAGCCGGGCGGTCGGCCGGCTAATCGACTGGGCGGTACGGGAACGCGGCATCCACCGCGTCGAGTGGCGCACCAAGCCGGACAACACCCGCAGCATCGCCACCGCCCGGCGGCTGGGCATGCACCTCGACGGGACGCTGCGCCAGGTCTATCCCGGCCCGGCCGGACGGGGCGACATCGAGGTGTGGTCGGTGCTGGCGCCCGAGTGGCGCGGCGTGCGCTCAGACGCCAGCGAGCACCGCGTCGAGTGAGCGGGGCACCCCGTCCGGCTCCAGCGCCGCCACGAGCAGCCGCGCGTACGCGCTCTTGCGGCCGGACCGGGTGCCGAGGAACCGGCGCAACTGCGCCTCGACGGCCCGACCCCGCTGCGCCGGCTGTCGCTGGAACAGGTCGAACGAGCGCAGCTCGCCCTCGGCGGCGAGCACCGCCCGCACCCCCGCGACGCCGACCGCCCGGATCAGTTCGTCCTCCAGGTCGGCCACGCAGACGTGGAACCCGAGGGCCGTCAGGTCGGCCCGGGACAGGTCGACGCCGAAGCCGCAGCGTTCCAGCGCGCGCCGGAAGTAGCCCTCCTCGGCCTCGTCGTAGAGGCCCGCCAGCCGCAGGCCGCGTCCCGCCGGGCCGAGCAGGTCGAGGAAATGGCCGATGTTCGTCGCGCCGCCCATGGCCACCACCCGTACGCCCTCGGCGTCGAGGTCCCGGCCGCGGCGCGCGGCGAGGGTCTCCAGGGCGACCCGGTCGCTCGGCCCCTCGACGAGCACGACCGTCCGCGCGTCGATCCCGGCCGCCAGGTCACCGATGCTCCGCACTCCGCCTCCCCGTTCCCGATGCCGCAGCGCCCGCCCGGGGTCGGCCCGGCGGTCCGGCCCCGACATGCGGGACGTACCACCGGGACCTGTGTCGGGCGGGCCAGCGCGGCCCGTCGCCCGCCGGGGCAGCGCGGCCGTGCCCGCCAGGGCAGCGTGGACCGGGCCGGCCCCCGGCGCAACCGGATTGCGGGCGGCAGGGAACCGCCGGGGACCGGCGATCGTGCCGCCGCCCGGGCCGGGTGGCCCGGACGGCGGCGCCGGCGTCAGGGCAGCGACTTCAGGAACGGGCCGTGGCTCAGGCGGAACTCCCAGGCGTAGAACCGGTCCCAGTTGATCGACCAGGTCATCAGGCCCCGGAGGGCGGGATTGGTGCCGCTGCGCGGGGTGTACGGGCCGCAGCCCTGCCCCTTCACCAGGCAGGTCACCGCGGCCTGCACCCCGGCCGGGGCGAGATAGCCGTTGCCGGCGCTGGGGGAGGAGGGGGCGCCGAAGGCCACCTGGTCCTCACGCAGCGGCGGGAAGACCCGGTCGGCGTTGCCGGCGACGGGGAAGCCGGCGAGCAGCATGTCGGTCATCGCGATGTGGAAGTCCGCGCTGCCCATGGTGTGGTACTGGTTGTCGAGCCCCATGATCGGCCCCGAGTTGTAGTCCTGCACGTGCAGCACGGTGATGTCGTTGCGCAGCGCGTGGATCACCGGCAGGTACGACCCCGCGCGCGGGTCCTGCCCGCCCCACGGGCCCGAACCGTAGTACTGGTAGCCGAGCTGGACGAAGAACGTCTCCGGCGCCATGGTGAGGACGAAGCCCGCCCCGTACCGCTGCTTGAGGGTGCGGATCGCGGAGATCAGGTTGACGATCACCGGCGTGGTCGGGTTGCGGAAGTCGGTGTCCCCGGTGTCCAGGTAGAGCGAGTGGCCCTCGAAGTCGATGTCGAGCCCGTTGAGGCCGTACCGGTCGATGATGGCCGCCACCGACCGGACGAAGGTGTCCCGGGCGGCGGTCGTGGTGAGCTGCACCTGGCCGTTCTGCCCGCCGATGGAGAGCAGCACCTTCTTGCCCTGCGCCTGCTTGGCGCGGATCGCGGCGATGAACTCGGCCTCGGTCTCGACGCCCGGGCACTCGGCCGCCGGGCAGAGCTGGAACCGGATGTCGCCCGAGGTGACCGTGGTGGGTTCGCCGAAGGCGAGGTTGATGATGTCCCAGTCGGCGGGCACGTCGGCCATCCGCAGGTAGCCCGAGCCGTTGGCGAAGCTGGCGTGCAGGTAGCCGATCAGCGCGTGCCGGGGCAGCCCACCCGTCGGCGGCGGCGTGGTCGGTGGGGGCGTGGTCGGCGGAGGCGTGGTGGGTGGCGGGGTGGTGGGCGGCGCCGTGGTGGGCGGGGCGGTCGTGGGCGGTGCCGTGGTCGGCGGGGTGGTGGGCGTGCCGCCCGAGCAGGGCGCGCCGTTGAGCGTGCAGTTGGTGGGGGAACCGGAGCCGGTGGCCAGGAAGCCGAACGACACCGAGGCGCCGGGGGCGACGGTGCCGTTCCAGGAGCGGTTGGTGAAGGTGTGCCGCTGGCCGACGCTGTTGACCGTGGCGTCCCAGTAGGAGCCGAGCGTGGTGCCCGTGGGCAGGGTGAAGGCCACCTGCCAGCCGGTGATGGTGGCCGGGCCGCCGTTGGTGACGGTGTAGCGGCCCTCCCATCCGGTGCCCCAGTCGGCGGTCTTGACGAAGGTGGCGGTCGGGCCGGCGGCCTGGGCCGGCGCGGCGAGGGTCAGCGTGGTGGCGGTGACGGTGGCGAGGGCCGCGACGGCGGCCAGCAACAGGTTTCGGGCAGGGCGACGCATCCGGACCTCCCGGGTACGAGGGCCGTCGGATCGACGGATGCACAATTATTAGGATTGTTAACTGTAGTTGTCCAGATCGAAGTGTGAGGAAGGGGCCCTTCCTATCGCCCAGGCGATAGGAAGGCCCTCGGGTCAGCGCCTGGCCTCGCGACGCTTCAGGGTGCGCTCGTAGTCCTGGAACCGCGCCTTGGCGATGGCCGAGCGGTCCGCCGCGCGGAGCACCAGCCCCTCGGACCGGCCGGCCGGCCCGTCCAGGGCCACCAGGGTCCGAGGCAGGTGACCGGTCAGGAACGCGTGCGTCCCGTCGATGTCGCGGGGCAGCTCCCCGGCGGGGACGGTGGCCAGCCGGGGCACCGTCGGCAGGTCCAGCGCGTCGGCCCGCCCGACGAGGTCCGCCTCGCCGAGGAAGCGCTGGCCGCCGCCGTCGCGCCAGGCCGAGATCCGCTGCGCCGGCCAGTCGAGCATCGGCGTGGGGTCGTCCAGCACGGCCACGTCGAAGAGCCGGTGCCCGACCCGGCGCTCGGCCGTGTACTGCCGGGAGGCGGCGGTGACCTTGCCGCCGTACACCTCCAGGTAGAAGACCGTGATCCGGTCGTCCGCCGCCGCGACCGTCAGCCGCTCGGCCACGTCGCGCAGGGCGTCCACGATGCCCAGCGCGGGGTTGCCGATCAGGTCGCCGCGCGCGTACAGCAGCTCCTCGCGGCTGCCGATCAGGTACGCGCCGCCGGGCAGCACGACGATCCGGGCGTTCGTCCCGTCGACCTTCTCGGTGAGGGTGACCGGCCCGGTGAACGCCACGCACTCCGCCAGCAGCCCGCCGTCGCCCGGGTCCAGGGCGTGGTAGGTGGGGATCGACGGGTACTTGGTCAGCGAGTTGATCCTCCGCAGGTCGACCGTCCGGACGTCGAGGCGGGACACGGCAGCTCCTTCATCGGTGGGGTGCGCCGAGCCGGTTCGCGGTGCGGCGCCGGGCCGGCAGCGTATCCGCCGCGGGGGCCCCGGCTCGCGCCAGTTTCCGGTCCGCGCGTCCACCCTGGACCGTCGGCGTGCGGAAATGTCGTACCCGGGGGCGACCATCCATCCATGGCTGTCCCCGCTCTCACCCCGCACACCGACCGGCCGCGCTCGGTGCCGCTTCGCGAGGCGCGCACCCGGCTCACCCAGCTCGTCGCGCTGGCCGAGTTGACCGACACCGTCACCGTCGTCACCCGCGACGGCGATCCCCGCCCGGTGGCCGCGATCGTCCCGGCGGCCGCCGCCCGCAGCGCCGCCCAGGCGCGTGCCGACACCGACCGCCTCGCCGCCGTCACCGCCGGCTGGGCCCGGCGCCTCGACGAGGCGCACCGGCGCAGCGCCCACCGGCACGCCGCCGAGCTGCGCGCGGTCACCGCCGCCCTCGCCGACGTCTGGGCCGAGCTCGACCGCCGGGTCACCCCGGGCAGCGACCCCGGCCTCGCCCGCCTCCGGGCCGCCCACGCCGACCTGCTGGCCGCCGACCCCGCCGCCTGACCCGCCCGGGTCCGCGCCGCGTCCGGCGCCGCTCGCGTCCGCGCCGTCCCGGGATCCGCGCCGTCCCGGGATCCGCGCCGTCCCGGGATCCGCACCATCCCGGGCTCAGTGCCGCGCCGTTGCCTGGCCAGGATCCGGTGTGCCGCCGTCGACCGCGCCCCGACGCCGCCGCGGGCAGCGCTCGCGCGGGCCGCCGGCCCTCGGGCTGCAGGATGTCAGCCGGCGGGGTACGCGTGGGTCTGCGCCGCCTTCACCGCGGCCCAGACCGGCCGGCCGGGGGCCAGTCGCAGCTGTGCGGCGGCGGCCGGCGTGACGTCCGCCGACACCCCGATCGGCCCGTCGAGCTGCACCCGCAGGTCGTCGCCGTGCCGCTGCACGCCGGCCACCGTCGCCGCCCAGGTGTTGCGCGGGCTGCCCTCGGGGCGTGCCGGGTGCAGGGCCACCGCCGAGGGCCGGAAGGCGACGAAGACCTCCCCGTCGAGCCGGTCGGCGACGGTGAGGGTCAGCCCGTCGGCGACCCGGACCCGGTGCCCGTCGGCGTGGCCCCGGTGCAGGTTCAGCCCGACGAGCCGGGCCACGTAGTCGGTGCGTGGCCGCGCCGTGACGGTCGCGGCGTCCCCCTCCTGCACCACCCGGCCCTCCTCGACGACCACGAGCCGGTCGGCCAGCACCAACGCGTCCAGCGGGTCGTGGGTGACAAGCAGGGTGGCCCCCGGGTGCGCGGCGAGGTGCCGGTGCAGCTCGGCCCGGGTGTCCAGCCGGGTGCGGGCGTCGAGCGCGGCGAGCGGCTCGTCGAGCAGCAGCAGCGCCGGCTCGACGGCGAGCGCGCGGGCCAGCGCGACCCGCTGCGCCTGCCCGCCGGAGAGGTGCCGGGGCCGGCGGTGGGCGTGCTCGGCCAGGCCGACCCGGTCCAGCCAGTCGTGGGCGGTCCGCCGGGCGGTCCGCCGGTCGGCGCCGTGCCGCCGGGGCCCGAAGGCCACGTTCTCCCACGCGCTCAGGTGCGGGAACAGCAGGTAGTCCTGGAAGACCACGCCGATCGGCCGGCGCTCGGTCGGCGTCCAGGCGCGGCGCTGCGGCCGGTCCAGGTCGACGCCGTCGAGGGTGAGGTGCCCGCCGGTCAGCGGGAGCAGGCCGGCGAGCGCGCGCAGCGCGGTGGTCTTGCCCGCCCCGTTGGGGCCGAGCAGCGCGACCACCTCGCCGGCGGCGACCCGCAGCGCGACGTCGAGGCGGAAGCCGTCCCGTTCCACCACGAGGTGCGCGTCGAGCAGGGGCGCGCTCACGGGCTGGTGATCCAGCGGTCGCGCAGTCCGGCGAGGATGGCCACCGAGACGGTGAGCAGCACGAGGCTGAGCACCACGGCGGCCTGCACGTCCGTCTCCAGCGCCAGGTAGACCGCCAGCGGCATGGTCTGCGTACGCCCCGGATAGTTGCCGGCGAAGGTGATGGTGGCGCCGAACTCGCCGAGCGCCCGGGCCCAGCACAGCACCGCACCGGCCGCCAGGCCGGGAGCCACCAGGGGCAGGGTGACGTGGGTGAACGTCGTCCAGCGGCCGGCGCCGAGGGTTGCCGCCGCCTCCTCGTACCGGCCGTCGGCGCCGCGCAGCGCCCCCTCCACGGCGATCACCAGGAACGGCATCGCCACGAACGCCTCCGCCAGCACCACCCCGGCGGTGGTGAACGGCAGGGTGATCCCGAAGGTCGCGTCGAGCCAGCCGCCGAGCAGGCCGCGCCGACCGAAGACCAGCAGCAGCGCCACCCCGCCGACGACGGGCGGCAGCACCAGCGGCACGGTGACGAGGGCGCGTACCAGGCGTCGGCCGGGAAACTCGACGCGGGCCAGCAGCCAGGCCAGCGGCACCCCGAGCAGCAGGCAGAGCAGCGTGGCCAGCGTGGCGGTCAGCAGGGACAGCCGCAGCGCGGTGAGCACGCCCGGTGCGGCGAGCCGCTGCGGCAGGTCGGCCCACGGCGTACGGGCCACCAGCCCGACCAGCGGCAGGACGAGGAAGACCAGGCCCAGCACGGCCGGCAGCAGCAGCGCGACGGGCACCCCGGGACCCCGCCGGCGCAGGCGTCCGCTGCGGGTACGCGTCACGGCGCCTGGAACCCGGCCGCGGTGAGCACCGCGCGCCCCCGCTCCGAGCGGACGTACGCGACGAAGGCCCGCGCGCCGTCGGGGTTGGGCGCGTCCCGCAGCGCGACGATCGGGTAGTCGTTGACGGCGCGGGCGGACTCGGGGAACTCGACGGCCGTCACGTCGGCCGCGGCGGCCAGGGCGTCCGTGCGGTAGACGAGGGCCGCGTCGACCTCGCCGAGCCGCACCTTGGACAGCGCGCCCCGCACGTCCTGCTCCAGGGTGACCGGGGTGAGCGCGACCGAGGCGGCGTCGAGCGCCGTCCGCGCCGCCGCCCCGCAGGGCACCTGCTCCGCGCAGAGGGCGACCTTCACGCCCGGCCGGGCCAGGTCGGCCAGCCCGGCGACGCCCCGTGGGTTGCCCTTCGGCACGGCGACGACGAGCTGGTTGCGGACGAAGACCACCGGGTCGCCGTCGGCGTTGCCGGCCTCGGCGACGGTGGTCATGTTGCGCGTCGCCGCCGAGGCGAACACGTCGGCCGGGGCGCCCTGGTTGATCTGGGCGGCCAGCGCGGCGCTGCCGGCGAAGTTGAGGACCACGGTCGTGCCCGGGTGGGCCGCCTCGAAGTCTTGGCCGATCCGGGTGAACGACCCGGTCAGCGAGGCCGCGGCGAACACGGTCACCGTGCCGTCCGTCGACCCGCCACCGGCGGTGGTGCCCGCGCCGCACCCGGCCAGGGCCACCAGGGCGGTGATCGCCGCCGCCGCGACCGTCCGCGCCCGCCGCGCCGCTCTCACGACCCCTGCCTCCCCCGGGAGGCCCCGGACGGGGAGGCGCGTTCCACCACCACCGTGGTCGACTTGATCACCGCGACGGCAAGCGAACCGACGCGCAGGTCCAGCTCGTCGACCGCCTCCCGGCTCATCAGCGAGACGACCCGGAACGGCCCGGCCTGGATGTCGACCTGCGCCATCACGGTGTCCTTGACGACGTTGACCACGATGCCGCGCAGCCGGTTGCGGGCCGAGGAGGCGTCCGACCGGTCGTCCGGCTCGGCGGCCTGCCCCCGGGCGAACGCGGCCAGCTCGACCCCGTCGATGACCCGGTGCCCGTGCTCGTCGCGGCCGGCGGCGAGCCGCCCGGCGTCGACCCACCGGCGCACGGTGTCGGCGCTGACGCCGAGCAGCTCGGCGGCCTCCCCGATCCGGAACGTCGTCACCGGCCCAGCCTAGCGCCCGGCAGATGCGAGGATAAGAGCGGGCCGCCCATCGCGGATGCGGCCCGGACAAGCCTATGTTCCTCGTGTTCGCGGCAGACGCCGCCGCAACACGACCGGCCGTCCGGATGCTGTCGTGACCTGGCGGCATGGACCACAATGGAGGGCTCGGGCGGGGGACGGTGACCGGGAGGGCCGAGTTGGGTCAGGACGACGAGGGCAGCGGCAACCCACCGGCGCCGGAATCCGTGGCGGCCGCCACCGCCCGCCGGTCGAGGGCCCGGCAGGTGCGCCTGGCCGCCCTGCTGCTCCTGCTGGTGGTGATCGTGGCGGCCACGGTGCGGGTGATCGTGGCGACCGGCCCGCCCACCTGGGACGAGCTGCGTGAGCGGGCGGGGCTGACCAACCGGGACAGGCTGGTCATCGGGGTCAAGGACGACCAGCCGGGTGTGGCGCAGAAGCTGGAGAACGGCGCGTTCGAGGGCTTCGACATCGAGATCGCGTACATGATCGCCGAGGACCTGGGGTTCGACGCGCCGGAGGTGACGCTGCTGGCGATCGAGAGCGAGGACCGGGCCCGCCGGCAGGCGCGCGACGCCGGCGGCAGCTTCGTCACCGTCGACCTGGTGGTCGCCTCCTACAGCATCACCGAGCAGCGTCAGGGGCAGGGCGTGGTCTTCTCCTTCCCCTACCTGGAGACGGAGCAGTCGGTGGTGACGCTCGCGTCCGACAGCCGCAAGGTCGCCAGCCTGCGCGACCTCGACCGGGCGAAGGTCTGCACGCTGGGCACGTCCACCTCGGAGCGGCGCCTGCGGGACGCGGGCGCGAGCCCGATCGGCCGCAACCGGATCAGCGAGTGCATCCAGGCGCTCTACGACAGGGAGGTCGACGCGGTCACCACCGACGCGGCGATCCTGGCCGGCTTCGTGGGCCCCCGCCCGCCGGGTGAGCTGCCGCCGGCGGTGAAGCTGCGGGGGCGCCAGGAGTTGCAGCACTGGGACATCGGCGAGGAGGCGGCGGAGAAGTGGGGCGTGAACACCGGCCCCGATCCGGCGATGCGGGACCTGGTCAACCTCTCCCTGCAGCAGTCGGCGGAGGGGCCCGACGGCTACCGGTGGAAGGCGGCGTTCGACCGGTACCTGGCCTCGGAGCAGCAGTACAGCAACCTGCAGCAGGTGGCGGTCGGCCGGCAGCCGGAGCCCGAGGAGAAGGTGGAGGTGCGGCAGTGGCCGTGGGAGAGATGGGCCCTGCCGTCTCCGAGCCGGCCGCGATCGGGCGCGCCGACCGTCGCCCGGGCACCAAGCAGGCACAACAGGCGCAGCAGTGGCTGCTGACGCTGCTGCCCGCGTTCCCGGTGCTGCTGCTGGTGCTGCGGCTCTGGCGGCTCAGCCGGCAGGACATGCCGACGATGCTGCTGCTGGTGCAGTACGTCAGCCCGCTCGGGTTGCTCAGCGCCCTGCTGATCGCGCTGGTGTGGGCGTTCCCGCTTGTGGTGCTGGTGCTGACCGTCCTCGGCCGGCTGCTCCAGGTCAGCGCGCCTGACCGGTTCGACCCGGATCGCTCGCTGCTCGCCTACGGCACCGTGCGTACCCCCGGTTGGGTGCTGGTGGCGGCGATCGCCCTGGCGGCGCTCACCTGGCAGTTGCGGTTCCTGCCGCTGCTGATGATGCTCGCCCTCTGGCTGCTGGCGCTGCGGACCCGGCTCCGGTACCCGGACCGACCCCGCCTGCTCCTGGTCACCACCCTGGTGCTGCCGGTCGTGGCGGCGACCGCGAGCTACGCCTGGCTGGCGCCCGCCGTGCCGGCCGCGGTCCGCGACGGCGAACTGGCCACGGCCCTGTTGCTGGTCGTGCCCCCGCTGGGAGCCGTGGTGCTCACCGGCCCGGTGCCGCGCCCGGTCGCCCCGGCGCTGACCCACAGCCTCGCCTACGCGGTGGCGGCGGTGGTGCCGCTGGTCACGGGGGTGGTCTTCCTGCGGGTGCCGCTGCTGCCCGCGGTCGCCGTCGAGGTCGGCCCGGAGGCGGGCCCGGTGCGGGAGGTGGTACGCGGCCAGGCGGTCACGGTGACCGACCGGATGACGATCGTGCTCGACGGGCGGGGCGAGGTGCGCTTCCTGCCGAACGACCAGGTACGCGGGCAACTCCTCTGCCCCGACCCGGGGCGGATCCCGGTCACCCGCGTGGACGTGTACGGCTGGCACGTGGAGGAGACGGCGCTGGACTGGATGATCCCCCGGCAACCGGTGGGGCGGGCGGACCCGCGCTGCCTCGGCCGGGTGCCCGCCGGGGACCCCGCCGAACCGTCCGCGCCGCCGTCGCCCGGGCCCGCCGGGTCGTCCGCGCCGCCGTCCTCCGGCCCCCGCTGACGGCCGGCGGGCGGGGGAGGCGACGGGGGCGGGCGACACCGGCGTGCGGGCGCGGCGAGGGGAGCGGTCAGCCCCGTCGGGCGGTGCGGCCCTTGAGGTGGCGGCCCAGCTCCCGGGCGATCTCCCGCTCGGCGTCGCGCTCGGCGAGCGCCTGCCGCTTGTCGTACGACTTCCTGCCCTTGGCCAGGGCCAGCTCGACCTTCGCCCAGCCGCCCGAGAAGTACATCGACAGGGGCACCAGCGTCAGGCCGCCCTCGCGGGTCCGCTCCAGGATCCGGGCGATCTCCACCCGGCGCAGCAGCAGCTTGCGGGTGCGCCGGGGCGCGTGGTTGGTCCAGCTGCCGAAGCCGTACTCGGCGATGTGCAGCCCGTAGAGCATCAGCTCGCCGTCGCGCTCCTGGGCGAAGGCGTCGACCAGCGACGCCCGACCCTCGCGCAGCGACTTGACCTCGGTGCCGGCCAGCACGATGCCCGCCTCGTAGGTCTTGAGGACCGTGTAGTCGTGCCGCGCCTTCTTGTTGGAGGCGATCAGCCTGCGCTCGTTCTGCCGGGCCGCGTTCACCCGGCCGAGGATATCGGCTGCCGGCCGGGGCTGGCCGGCCCGGCGCCGATGCGGTGGCCGGGTCCGGCCGAATCCGATGGCGCCGGCGGCGCCCGGCGGGGGAGACTCCGCCAATGGATCACCGGGCGATGGTGCGGCTGAGCAAGCGGATGTCCCTGGCGTTGCGGCACGAGCCCGCCCGGTTCGGCCTCGTGCCCGACCGGGCCGGCTGGGTGTCGGTCGACGACCTGCTCGCCGCGCTGGGGACCGACCGCGCCGACCTGGACGCCGTGGTGGCCGGCAACGACAAGCAGCGCTTCGCCGTGGAACGCGGTGCCGACGGCGTCGAGCGGATCCGGGCCAACCAGGGGCACTCGATCCCGGTCGACCTGGAACTGGCGCCCAGCGCGCCGCCGGCACGGCTCTACCACGGCACCAGCCGCGTCGCGCTCGACTCGATCCGGTCCACCGGCCTGCACCGGGCCGGCCGGCACCACGTCCACCTGTCGCCGGACCTGGCGACCGCCCGACGGGTCGGTGCCCGCCGGCTGGGCGAGCTGGTGGTGCTGACCGTGGACGCGGCGGCGATGGCCCGCGACGGGCACGCCTTCTATCGCAGCGCCAACGGCGTCTGGCTCACCGACGCGGTGCCCGCCCGGTACCTGGCCGACTGAGCGGTCCGGCTCAGCCCGCGCGCCGGGCGAGGAATTCGGCGAGCACCCGGGTGTGGGTGGAGAAGGCCAGCTCCGTCGGCTCGGTGAGCACCAGCCACTCGGTGGCCTCCTCGGTCGGCGCCGACGGCGGCAGCGCCTCGGCCCGCCGCTCGGGCAGCTCGCCGAAGACCATGATCGTGCCGCCGGCCGGGGCGCCGTGCACCGCGAGGAGTCGGGCGTCCGCGGCGTCGGCGCGCAGGCCGGTCTCCTCCCACAGCTCCCGGACCAGCGCCTCCTGCCACTCCTCGCCGTACTCGATGAAGCCGCCCGGCAGCGCGAGCTGGCCGCGGGCGGGCTCGATGTCGCGGCGGACGACCACCACCCCGAGGCCCCGGGCCGTGCGGACCGGCAGCACCGCCACCGCGACGGGCAGCGGGTTGCGCCAGACCGTCGCGCCGCAGGCCGCGCAGGCCCGCGGCCAACCGGCCCCCGCCGGATAGGCGGCGCCGCAGAAGGAGCAGTGGGAGTACGCCACGGCGGTCATGCCGCAGCACGTTACCCGGCGCACCGGTGGCCGCCGCGAGCCGCCGCCCGAGGCGTGCGGCGGCGGCTCCCGGCGGTCACGGGCGGCCCGCGCGAAGTGCGTCCCGGGCCGCCATGAGGGCGAAGCCGAGCAGGTTCGCGCCCTGCCAGCGCGCCGGATCGTCCGCGCGCGGGTCGTCGGCGGTCAGGCCGATGCCCCAGACCCGGTCGAGCGGGCTGGCCTCCACGAGCACCCGTTCGCCGGTGCCGAGCAGGTACGCCCGCAGGTCGTCGTGCTGGTCGAACTTCGCGACGCTGCCCGCCACCACGATGTCGAAGCGCCGGGCCTCCCAGGTCGCCTGGTCGAACCCCCGCACCTCGCGGCCGAGCGACTTGGCGCGTTGGGGGTGCCCGGCCGCCAGGATCCGCTCGGCGACCGCCGCGTCGCCGAACAGCATCGCCTTGTGCCACATCATCCAGTGCTCGGCGGTGGCGTACGTCCGCTCGCCGTCGGTGAACGGGGCCGGCCACCACTGGCTCAGGCAGCCGGGCCCGACGCTGCCGTCACGCTGCGGTCGGTGACCCCAGAAGTGCAGGTAGCGGATCTTCTCGCCGGCGTTGACGGCGGCGACGAGCTCGGTGACGGATCGCGGCGACATGGCGGCGAGTCTGCCCGAGGGGTCCGACGGAACGCGCGCGCTTTTCCGGCCGGCCGCCGGCGCGGTCAGGCCGGCGGCGCCCCGGTGTAGAAGGCCGTGGTGCGCTCTGCGGCGCCCCGGGCGGCCTCGGCGTCGGTGCCGTCGGCGACGCTCGCCTCGCCCCACCGCTCGCTGCTCGCCGTCACGAACTGCCGGCCCTGCTCGGACACCGACCAGGCCTCGCCCTCCTCCGGCGTGACCCCGCTGCCGTCGGCGGCCAGGTACGACGCCAGGCCGAGCAGCGCCAGGTCCCAGCCGACCCCGACCGCGCCCGGGCCGAACTGGTCCCAGCGCTCCTGGTCGACGTGTGCGACGTGCTCCAGCTCGAACCGGGTCCGGTCGTCCCCGACCGGCGTCAGCCGCACCTCGATCCAGCTCACCTCGCCGCCGAACTCCCAGGTGGCGGCGAAGCCCTTCGGCGGATCGCAGCGCTCGATCGTGCCGCCGGCGTTGCCCTCCAGCTGGTAGCGGCCGTCCAGCCGCAGGTCACCGGAGATCGGCATGAACCAGCGGGGGATCCGTTCCGGGTTGGTGCAGGCGTCCCAGAGGTCCTCCAGCGGCGCGTCGTACGTCTGGCTGATGGTCATCACCCGGGCCTCGCCGGCCTCCAGCACCCGCCGGCCGAGCTGGCGGCGTACGGCGTTGATCTGCTCGGTCGCGTCGATCATCGGTCTCTCCCGTGGTCGGTCGTGTCGTCTGTCGTGGGCGGCTGCTCGCGCAGCCGCCGTTCGCGCTTGCCTCGGGCCAGCTCGGTGGCGAGGGCGTGCAGGGGCGGCGTCCAGAACCGGCGGAAGTTGTCGAGCCAGCGGTCGACCTCCCGCAGCGGCCGGGGATCGACGGCGTAGAGACGCCGGGTCCCCTCCGCCCGCACGGTGGCGAAGCCGTTGTCCCGCAGCACCTTCAGGTGCTGGGAGACGGCCGGCTGGGAGATCCCGAACTCCCGCCGGATCACGTCGCACAGCCCGCCGGCGGTCGTCTCGCCGTCGGTGAGCAGTTCGAGGATGCGGCGCCGCACCGGGTCACCGAGTACGTCGAAGGCGTGCACGGAACCCTTTATATCAGCCACCCCTTATTTAAGCGACCCGTGATGGGTCGGTGTGTCGCCGACGCCTGCGCGGAAGCGTCGGGGATACGACTCTCCACGGGTCGGTGCGAAGATCCGCACGACGCTACCCTGGCATCGACGGACATATACTTTCCGTACGATCGTGGGACCCGTGAGCGGAGGCGGGCGTGCCACTCTTCTTCCTGAGCTAC
The DNA here is from genome assembly GCF_040649055.1 of Micromonospora sp. NPDC049060. NCBI lineage: Bacteria > Bacillati > Actinomycetota > Actinomycetes > Micromonosporales > Micromonosporaceae > Micromonospora > Micromonospora sp. NPDC049060. The sequence goes on along the minus strand of NZ_JBEZEV010000001.1, from coordinate 175,242 downwards.
GCCCATGAGGACAACCGCAACGGCCAGGTGCAGGAGTTCTTCGGCGATCTCAGCGAGGCGGTGGCCCGGCTGGCCGGCGTGGGCTGGGACCAGGCGGGATTCGTCGACGGGCAGATGCCGCTCGGCGCGACCTGGTCGCAGGAGCTGGCCGACGCCCTCGCCACCAGCTCCTGCCTGGTGGCGCTGACCTCCCCCCGCTACGTGGTCAGTGACTACTGCGGGCGCGAGTTCCGGGTCTTCGCCGACCGGGTCGACGCGCACGAGCGGGAGTTCCGTCGCCGTCCCCCCGCCGTGCTGCCGATCCGCTGGATCCCCTGCGACCGCGTGCCCGAGGCGCTGACCGGCTTCCAGCACAAGAACTTCCCGGCCGGCGCCGTGTACGCCCAGGACGGGCTGCTCACCCTCAAGCAGCGCCGCCGGCACCACGACGAATACCAGGACTTCGTCGACGCGCTGGCCAAGCACATCGTGCAGACCGACCGCGAGCACCGCCTGCTCCGGCCCGCCCGACGGCCGGTGCTCGCCCAGGTCACCAGCGCCTTCGAGACCACCCGCAGGCGGCCGGCACCCGGCTCGTCCGCCGCCCGGTCGCCCCGCTCGACAAGCGCCCGGCACGTCTGGTTCGTCCTGGCCGCCGGCAGCGCGGCGGAGCTGGCCGGCACCCGCAGCGGGGCGGAGGAGCGCTACGGCGCGCTGGCCCGGGACTGGCGGCCGTACCGCCCCGAGCTGGAGGCGCCGATCGGCAGCTACGCCGGGGCGGTCGCCACCACCAAGAGCTACGGCTGGACGGTCGAGGACGCCGTCGACCTCGCCGAGGTGCGGGAGTGGGCCCGGGCGCACAACCAGATCGTCGTGCTCGTGGTGGACGTCTGGTCGGCCGGCCTGCCGCGCTACGAGCTGAGCCTCGTCGGCTACGACCGCGACCCCGACACCACCACCCCGGTGCTGGTGCCGTGGACGGACGCCGACGACGCGGCGGCCGACGGCAACCAGCGGCTGTGGGAGACCCTGGCGCGCGTCCTGTCGCACCACGTGGTGCGCAACGATCCCGCGATGTGGCGACCGGAGATCGCCACCGCCGGCCGCTTCCACGCCGAGCTGGAGGACGCGCTGGTCGTGGCCCAGAGCCGCATCTACCGCACGGGCACGGTCTACCAGGAGCCGCCGTCGGACGGCCCGGTGCACCGCCCGATCCTCGAAGGTCCCTGATGGAGGCGGTCAGCCGATGGCGGTGAACGACGCGGCACGCGGGCAGATCGTCACGTTCTACTCGTACAAGGGCGGCACGGGACGCACGATGGCGCTGGCCAACGTGGCCTGGATCCTGGCCAGCCAGGGGCTCCAGGTGCTCGTGGTGGACTGGGACCTGGAGTCGCCCGGCCTGCACCGCTACTTCCATCCGTTCCTGCGCGACTCCGAGCTGCGCGCCACCCCCGGGGTCATCGAGATGATCTGGGATTACTCGATGGCCACGATGCAGCGCAACCCCGGCGACGACCCGCAGGAGCTGCTCGCCGGGCACGCCAAGATCCAGCGGCGGGCGGTCTCGCTGAACTGGGAGTTCCCGCACGGTGGCGTGATCGACTTCGTGGCGGCCGGCCAGCAGGACTCGGCGTACTCGCGGTTGGTGAGCACCTTCGACTGGTCGAACTTCTACGAACGCCAGGGCGGGGCGGCCTTCTTCGACGCGGTCCGCGCGCAGATGCGCGCCGAGTACGACATCGTGCTGATCGACAGCCGTACGGGCCTGAGCGACGTCGCCGGCATCTGCACCGTGCAACTGCCCGACACCGTCGTCAACTGCTTCACCATGTCGACGCAGAGCATCCGGGGCGCGTCGGCCGTGGCCCGCTCGATCCGCGCCCAGCGCCCGGACGACCCGCCGCTGCTGGTGCCCGTGCCGACCCGGGTGGAGGACGCCGAGCTGCGCAAGCTGGAGACCGGCCGGGACCTGGTCCGGGCCGAGTTCGCGTCGTTCCTCGACCACCTCTCCGACGCCGCGCGGGCCCGCTACTGGAACACCATCGAGGTGCCCTACCGCGCGTTCTACGCCTACGAGGAGATCCTCGCCGCGTTCGGCGACCGGCCGGAGCAGGCGGGCACCCTGCTGGCGGCGTACGAGCAGCTCGCGTCGGTGGTCACCGGTGGCCGGGTCACCCGGCTGGAGCCGATGCCGGAGGAGGAACGGCGCCGCTCGCTGACCGCGTTCGAGCGGTCCCGGCTCACCGCCGAGCAGACCGTGCTGGTCGGCTACGCCTCGATGGACCGGCTCTGGGCGGAGTGGATCAGCGACCAGCTCGAGGAGGCCGGGCTGCGGGTGGACCGCCGCGCGGTCGACGTGCCGGTGCGTGCGGGTGGCCGCACCGAGTTCGACCGGGCCCTCGCCGCCGCCAGCCGGGTGCTGGTCGTGCTGACCCGGCACTTCGCGGCCACGCCGCTGGCGGGGGAGGCGTGGAAGGCCGCCGCCAGCCGGGACCAGGTCGCCGGCACCGGCGTGCTGGTACCGCTGCGAGTCGACGAGTCCCGGCTCGCCCTGCCCTACACCGACCGCACCCCGGTCGACCTCAGCGACGTCGACGCCGGCACCGCCCGGACCCTGCTGCTCGAGGAGGTGGGCGCACCCGCGCACGCGGTGACCGGGCGGTCGGTCGGCCGGTTCCCCGGCTCGTTCCCGGCGGTCTGGAACGTGCGCCAGCACGGCACCACCTTCGTCGGCCGGGCGGCGCAGCTGGAGGCGCTGCGCGACCGGCTGACCGCCTCGCCCGCCTCCGGCGTGCAGGTGATCCACGGTCTGGGCGGGGTCGGCAAGACCCAGCTCGCCGCCGAATACGCGCTCCGCTTCGCCCGCGACTACGACGTGGTCTGGTGGATCCCCGCCGACAGCGAGGAGCGGATCCGGGGCGGGCTGGCCGACCTCGCCGAGGCGATGGGGCTCGGCGCCGGCGGCGGAGGCGAGGCCGTCCGGCGGGTGCTCGACGCGCTGCGCCGGGGCGGCCCCGGCCGGCGCTGGCTGATCATCATGGACAACGCCGACGAGCCGTCGCGGGCCACCCGGGCGCTGCTGCCGCAGGGCCCCGGGCACGTCCTGCTCACCACGCGCGACCAGACCTGGAGCGAGTACGCGGGCGCCACCGAGCTGACGGTCTTCGACCGGCTGGAGAGCGTCCAGCTGCTGCGCGAGCGCGTCCGCGGCCTCACCGAGGAGGAGGCGACCCAGGTCGCGGAGAAACTCGGCGACCTGCCGCTGGCGGTGGAACAGGGCGCCGCCTACCTGCGGGCCACGGCGCTGCCGGTGCAGCAGTACCTCGCCTCGCTGGACACCCCCGGCCTGCTGCGCATCCTCGAGGGCCGGCAGTCGGCCGGATACTCCAAGACGCTCGCCGCGACCTGGCTGGTGACCCTGCGCCAGCTGCGGCAGGAGAAGCCCGCCGCCGCGCGCCTGCTGGAGCTGTGCTCGTACTACGCGCCGGAGCCGATCCCGGTCGCGATGCTCACCGGCGAGCGGTTCGCCGTCTTCATGGCCCCGTTCGACCCCACCCTCACCGACCCGATCCTGCAAGGGCTGGTCACCGCCGAGCTGGGCCGCTACGGCCTCGCCCAGGTCGACGCGGAGAACAACACCGTCCGCATCCACCGGCTGGTGCAGCTCGTCATCAAGGACCAGCTCGACGACCCCGCCGAGACCCGCCGCCAGGCCCAGTCGCTGCTCGCCGCCGCCAGCCCCCGCGACCCGGACAAACCGGCCAACTGGCCGCGCTACGCCGAGCTGTGGCCGCACGTACGTCCCTCGGCGCTGCACGAGTCGACGGCCGAGGAGGCCCGCCAGCTCGTCGCCGACACGGTGCGCTACCTCTACCGGCGCGGGGACTACGAGTCCGCGCGCTCGCTGGCCGAGGACGCGTTGGAGCGCTGGCGCGACACCGACGACGACGACCCCACCACGCTGCGGATGCGGTTCCACCTGGCCAACGTCCTGCGCGCGCAGAGCCTCTTCGACCGGGCCTTCGAGATCGACCAGGACGTCTACGACCGGCAGCGGCGGATCTTCGGCGAGCACCACCTCTACACCCTGATGACGGCCCGCAGCCTCGGGGCCGACCTGCGCGCCCAGGGCCGCTACCACGACGCCGAGCAGCGCGACCGGCGCACCCTGGAGCTGAGCGTCCGCAGCTTCGGCGAGGACAGCGGCCGTACGCTGACCGCCGAGAACAACCTCGCCGTCTCGCTGCGGCTCGTCGGCCACTTCCGGGAGGCGGCCCAGCTCGACCAGCACATCTACGAGCGGCGCCGGGAACGCTTCGGCGACGAGGACCCGTCCACCCTCGCCTCCGCCAGCAACTACGGCCGGGGCCTGCGCGACACCGGGGAGCTGTGGCGCTCGCACAGCGTCCTGCAACGCACCTCCGCCAACCAGCAGAAGATCATCGGCCCCGACCACCCGGAGACCCTGCGTACCGCCAAGGAGCTGGCGCTGACCCTGCGCCAGCTCGGCCGCTTCGCCGACGCGCACCGGGTGCTCGAACGCACGGTGGTGCGCTACCAGCGCACCCTCGGCGGCGAGCACGCCGACACCCTCTCCTGCGAGATGGCGCTGGCGACCACCTGGTCGGCGGTGGGCGACAACCCGACCGCGCTGCGGATGGCGCGGCGGCTGCGCGACGCGTACACCGAGGTCCTCGGCGCCGACCACGCGATCACCCTGGCCTGCCTCAACAACCTCGGCGTGTTCCTGCGCAAGGGCGGCGAACACCCCCAGGCGCTCGACCTCGCCCAACGGGTCCGCGACCAGCTCCTCGCCAGCCTCGGCGAGCGGCACCCGCACACCCTGCTCGCCACGCTCAACCTCGCCAACGACCTGTTCGCGCTCGGCGAGCGCGACGCCGCCCTGCTGTTGGACACCACCGCGTACGTCGAGTTGATCCGGGCCCTCGGTGCCGAGCACCCGGACAGCGTCTCGGCGGCGCTCAACCTCGCGGTCAGCAGGATCGCCACCGAGAGCGAGGCCGACGCCGGGCGCGCCCTCTACGACGACGCGTTCGGCCAGCTGGTGCAGCTGTTCGGCGGCGACAACCCGCGGGTGGTCCAGGCCCGCCAGCGCGACCGGTTCAACGGCTACATCGAGCCCGCCCTGCTCTGAGCGCCCGCCCTGCTCTGAGCGCCCGCCCTGCTCTGAGCGCCCGCCCTGCGCTGGGCCCGCCCTGCGCTGGGCCCGCCATGCGCCGGGCACGGCCGGGAGGGCGCGCTAGTCGGGGCCGCCGGCCAGCCAGGTCGCGACCGCCAGCGGGTCGGCGCCGGGCAGCCGCCGGCACAGCGCCCGGACCAGGTCGGGGCGGGTGGTCAGCACCCGCGCGGCGGCGGTACGCCCCAGCCGCCCGGCGGCCAGCGCGACGCCGACCAGCGCGTCGGCGTCACCGGGGTCCCCGGCGAGCCGGCGGCGGTAGCCGACCAGGGCGCCGCCGGCGTCCCCCGCCGCGTACGCCCGGTCGGCGCGGTCCACCCGCTCCGTCGCGTCCGCCTCGCCGCTGCCCGTGCCGTCGTGCTCCGTCGTCGCCAGCAGCCGCCGCCGCACCGCCGCCTCCGCGCCGGTGTCGCCGGTCGACGCGGGCCGGGCCGGGCCGGGTACGACGGCGGGTGCGGCGATCGGCGGTGGGGGCCGACCCCGCCGCCACGCGTGCGCCACCTCCGTTACGCCGTCGTCGTCGGGAACCAGGTTGGCCAGCGCCCAGCGCACCGCCCCGCCGTCCGCGACGTCGCGCGCCGCCGCCTCGACCCGCGCGTCGCCGGTGGGCTGCCAGCCGCGCAGGGTGCCGGCCATGCCCGCCACGAAGGCCCGCCCGTCGTCGGTCAGCTCCGCGCTGCCGGCGAGCTGCGCGACGGCCCGGGCGGTCTGCACCCGCCAGTACGCGTACTCGAACGCGCAGCGGATGTCCTCGTGCCGTCGGCAGCGCCACACCTCGGCCACCCCGAGGTGGGCGTACGCGCCCTGCAACAGCGCGCCGACGGGGCGGGGGTCTGACCGCCACGGCGCCCGGTAGCGGGCCGGGCCGCCCGGCGCGTGCAGCGGCAGCAGGTCCAGTAGCGCGCCCAGCTTGGTGTGCTGCAACTCGTGCACCAGCAGCAGCGCGAGCGTCTGCGGGTCGGCCGGCACGGAGAGCGCGATGGCACCCAGTGCGGCGCGGCTGGTGGCGCTGACCGGGTGCCCGGACGGCGGCGGCGTGAGCGGCACCAGCGTACGCAGCAGCGTGGCCAGCCCCCGTGTGTGCGCCGGCAGCCGGTCGGTCAGCCAGTGCCACGCCTGCCCGGTCAGCCGGTCGAGCCGCTCCGCCGTGGCGTCGTCCAGGCGGCTCGCCGGCGGCCGGTGGTAGCGGCTCCGGTGCGGATCCTGGTCGTCGACGAGCACCCCGGTCGGGGGCGCGTCGCGGCCCGGGCTGAGCCGGCGGCTCGGCAGCCACCCGCGTGCCGGGGCGTGCCCGTCGCCCGACCCGTCGGTGGCGTGCACGGCGCCGGCCGACCCGTGCACCGACAACCCCGGCGGCGGGGGCCCGGCGGCCGCCCCCCCCGGGGGGGATGGCCCCGCCCGGCCCCCCCCCCACGCCGGGGCGGCCGGGGCCGCCCCCCCCCCCCCCCGCGGCGGGCCCCCGCCCCCCCCCCCCCCCCCCGCCCCCCCCCCCCCCCCCCCCCCCGCCCCCCCCCCCCCCCGACCGGGGGTCGTAGCGCCGTCCCGTGCCACGCACGAGCGCGGTGCCGGCGCCGAGCCCGACCGCGCCGCCCACCGTGGGCAGCAGCAGCGCACCCTGCGGGCAGGGCACGGCGAGCGTGAAGGCAATGCCCGCGCGCAGCGCGGCGGCCGCCGCCAGCCCGGCCAGGTAGGCCGCGTCGGGGCGGCCGTGCAGGGCGTCCGTGGCCCAGCCGGTGACCGGCGGGTGGGCCAGGACGTGGGCGACGGCCGCCGGATCCGCCCGCTCGGCGAGGGCGAGCAGGGCGAGGCACCGCGCGGCGGGCGAACCGGTCCCGTCCGCGCGGGCGGCGGCGACGGTCAGCAGCCGCCGCCGTCCGAGCTGACCGGTGCGCAGCACCTCGAGCGTGGCGTCGTCGCCGTGGCCCGCGGCGAGGCCGGCGAGCTGGGCGGGGGAGAGCACCACCGACTCACCGCCGCCGGGCCGGGGCGGCGTCGGGCGGAGCGGCCAGGGTGCGGCGGCGCAGGGCGTCGACGTCCGCCGCCACCACCCGTCGTACGTGGTCGATGAGCCGGTAGAGGTCGGGGCAGTAGACCGACGGGTGCGCGAAGCCGGCGCCGGCGCGGAAGCGGTGCGCGTACAGGCCGCCACCGCAGGCGCTGAGCACGGGGCAGGCCCGGCACGCGGCGGCCAGGGCGGCCGGACCGGTCGGCCGGCCCGCCAGTGCCGGGTGCCGCAGCGCCTCGTCGAAGGAGTGGCGGAAGACGTCGAGGCCGGTACGCATCGACGCGTCGTCTGTCGTCTTCAGGGTGTCGGTGCCCTCGATGGTGCCGTCGGTCTCGATCGTCATGACGTCCGGCTCGGCGAAGCCCACCGCCCGGGTGCCGCTGCGGCCGCCGAGCACCAGCGCGATCAGCGACTCGAACAACCGGATCCCGGTGCGGCGGGGCGTCGTGGCGTACCAGCGGTCGAAGACGGCCACCAGCCAGTCGCCGTACGGGGTGTCGGTGCCGCCCGGCCGGCGCCCGGGCGGGGGAGTGCTCCAGTTGCCGTGCGGCAGCAGCAGGTCCAGGCGGGGCGGGTCGAACGCGAGCAGCGACTCGTAGACGCCCACCGGGTCGTTGGCCAGGTCGACAGTGCAGAGCAGTCCCGCCCAGCGGGACCGGTGCCGTGGGCGGCCGAGCAGCCGCAGCGCGGCGGCCACGTCGGCGAAACTGCCCCGTCCGTCGGGGTAGCGGCGGTGCAGGTCGTTGGCGGCCCGGCCGCCGTCGAGGCTCACCCCGACGTCGATGTCGTGGCGGTGGCACAGCGCCAGGAACTCCTCGTCCAGCAGCACGCCGTTGGTCTGCACGCCGACGTCGAGCGCCGCGCCGGGGGGCAGTGCCGCCCGCAGGGCGCGTACGGTCCGGTCGAGGGTCGCCGGGCCGGCCAGCAGCGGCTCGCCGCCGTGCAGCACGACGCGTACCCGGTCGGGGCCGTGCCGTGCCAGGTGCTCGCCGAGGCGCCGCGCGACCTGGGCCACGGTCCCCGGCGCGATCACCCGGGGCCGCTCCCGCCACCGCTGGTCGGCGCTGCGGTAGACGTAGCAGTGGTCGCACGCCAGGTTGCAGCGGCTGTGCACCTTGAGCACGAGTTGCCGCACCCGGGCCGGCGGCGCCGCGCCGGCCACCGGGGCGGGCCCGCAGGACCCCGCCGCCGGTGCCGGGGGGTCGTGCCGGGTCGGCGGACGGGCGTGGTCAGGGTGGGGCGGGGCGGCCGACGTCGGGGCGTCGGCGGACACGTCAGAAGCTCGACTCGAACGCCGACACGTCGAGCTGCCGGCCCGGCTCGTCGCCGGCCACGAGCGTGGCCAGCACGTGGGCCAGCACTCCGTCGCCGGCACCGGCGAGCAGGTCGGCCAGCGGTACGTCCCCCAGCCGCACCAGGGCGGCCCCCGCATCCACCGACGGTGGCGGCAGCTCGGTCTCAGCCACGGTGGACCGTCCGGCGACCGTGTGTCCTGCCGCGCGTCATCGCTGCGCTCACCCCGCCTTTTCTACACCATCGGGTGCCTGCCCCGACGGCCCGACACCGCGCCCCGGGGCGGGCGTCGGCGGCACCCCGACGGCCCCGGCCGAGCGACCCGCCGCCGGTGTGTCCGGCAACGGGGACGCGTCCGGCGGCGCGCGGTGACAGGTGGTGGACCCGGGTGGCACCGGCACTGCCCGGGACCGCGATGACCGGTGACATCCCGCCTCCCGTCGGCGTCGGTGTCGGTGTCGGTGTCCGAAGCATAGGGGCGCGGCGGCCTCCGCAGCGACCACCCTCCGTAAACCCGACTCAGGGTCTGTCGTACCCGTGGTCCATGATCCTTGTCGTCACAGCGACGCCGGCGACCCCTCCGGCGTGCGGATGGTCATGGGCGGCGCCGGGAGCGGCGGACGGGAGGTCGGACAGTGGCTGACGCGGAACGGACCGCGTGGCGACGGCGCAGCACGGTGCGGGTGGTGCCGCCCGCGCGGCCCCGCAAGCTGGCCAAGGTGCCCTTCCTGGAGCTGGCCGACGGGCGGTTGCAGGGCGTGGTCTCCAGCGGGTCGGACGTCGACCGGGTCTACGTCTCGTCGATCGCCTCCGGCACCCACGCCTACCACTGCAGCACCAACAACAACCGCCCCTGCGGCGGGCTGCGCGGCGCGCCGTGCAAGCACCTGCACGCCCTGGCCGACGAGGCACTGCTCCAGTACGGCGCCGACCGCGTCGCCCGCTACCTGCGGGTCGACGTCGGCGCGGGGGTGGACACCGCCCGGGAGCTGCTGGCCGCCCTCGCCGGGCGGCACGAGCCGACCCCCGCCGCCGTCGTGTTCAGTCGCTTCCTGCGCCACCTGTCCTACCTGGAACTGCCCGCCAGCGCGGTTCCCCTGCCCGAGCTGCACTGGTTCCCGGCCACCGGGGCGGGCCGCTGATGCTCGGCACGCAGCTCACCGTCCTGCGCGACGGCACCCCGACCGGCCTGACCGACGCCCTCGACCTGGTCGCCGGCCTCGACGACGCCCTGCTCCGCGGCCTCGCCCGGGTGGGTGAGGCCGACGCCGCTGCGCTCGCCGCCCTGGCCGGCGCGCTGACCGCCACCCCGCTCGGCGACCGGCTCGCCGAGGCGGTGGCCAAGGTGACCGCCGGCTCGGTGGCCGAGGAACACCTGCTCGCCCTCGCCGGCGCCCGGTGCGCGCTGCTCGGCGCCGCCCACGACGCGCTGCTCGGGCAGCTCGACACCGCGCTGGGCCGGGCCCGCGCCCCCTGGGCTCCCGGCGCGGTCGAGTCCCCGGGCGCCGGGTCAGCGGCCCGCGCCGGCGCCCGCGCCTGGCTGCACGAGGTGGCGGTGACCGGCTGGGGCGGCGTCGACCACGAGCTGGTGGCCGCCGCGGGGGCGCCGGTCGAGGCCGCCCTTGCCGAGCCCGGCCTGCGCCGGCTGGCGGTGCTGCTCGACGGGCTCGCCGCCGAGCTGCGCGCCTGCGTGCCGGTCGCCACGATGGCGCAGCCGCCGTTGCGGCGCTGGGCCGACCTCTGGGCCCGGGGCGTGCTGCTCGCCCAGGACGCGGCGGCCGAGTCCGTCCCGACCGCCGTCGAGGAGGTCTCCGGGCGGCTGCTCGTGCTCGGCGTCGACGTGCACGAGCACGACACCGCCGTGCAGGCGCAGGTGCACGCGATCCTCGAACCGGCCGACGGAGGGCCGCCGCGGCTGGTCCGCTGCGCGGTCGGCGCGGTCAAGGTGGAGACGATCGTCGGGCCCGCGCTGTGGCGGCTGCTGGACGCCCATCCCGTGCTGCTGGCCGCGCTGGCCGAGCGGCGCAGCCTCACGGTCACCGGGCTGCCGCTGCACGGGGCGGACCTGCTCTGGCGGGACGACCGGGTGCGACCCGGCGAGCCGGCCGACCCGTTCGCCACCGCCCGGGTCCTGTTGCCGACGGCCGTCGCGGCGGCGCCGGCGCCCCTGGAGCGGCATCCCGTCGGGATCGCCGAGCCCGTGCTGGTGGAGGGCTACACCGTACGCGACGACGACGGCACGACGACCTTCGACATCGGCGGCCAGTCGATCGCCGTCGAGGTCCACCGGCTGCCGTCCTGCGGCCCGCTCACCCCCGCGCTGGTGGCCGCCTCGTCCGCGTGCCTCGGCCTGATCCGGTGGGACGACGGACGGTGGTCGCTGCAACCCCTGGCGGTGCGGGCCACCGTCAAACGTCAGCCGGTCGAGGCGCACACCGGCGACTGGGCGGGCGGGGTCACCGACCCGAAGATCGCCAAGGCCGAGGCCAAGGCGGGCGACGCCGTGGCGGTGCTGCGTGAGCGCGCGGGACGGTTGCTGCGCCGATGAACGACGACTCCCCGACCCCCGCGGACCTCGCCGACGCCAACCGGCGCCAGGTGCTCTACTGGCGGCTGCTGGCCCGGCTCTTCGACCCCGACGAGCAGCCCACCCTGGAGTCGGCCAGCATGGCGGTCGTCGAGGACCTCGGGCTGCCGGCCGCCCTGCTGGATCCGGCGGTGTCGGTGGACACCGTCGTCCAGCGCTTCCCGGCCGTCGCCGACGAGCTGCGCGGCCTGCTCACCCCGACGCCCGACGCCCCTGCGGCCGCCGACCTTCCCGACACGCCGGCTGGCGGCCTGCCCACCGAGCCGGCTGCCGGAGTCGCCGCGTCGGCTCCCGAGCCGCCCGACGGGCCCGCGCCCGGCACCGCCAGCACAGCGGCACCCGGCGAGGCCGCCGCGCCGGGCGCCGGCCCTGCCACCGCGCCTGCCGTCGAGGCGGGTGGCGACGGGCCGCCGGGCGCGTCGGGTGCGCCCGGCGCCGCCGAGGTACGCCGCGCCGCGCTGGTGTCGAAGCTGCTGCTCAACGTGTTCGCCACCGGCCACGGGGCGGTCGACGCCGGCCAGTTGGCCCGGTGGCAGTCCGACGCCGGCTGGTTCGAGCAGGCCCTCGGGATGGAGCCCGGCGGGCTGCGCCGGCAGGGCGGCGGCGACGGTCTCGGCGGGGTGCTGGCCGGCATCGAGGGCGACCTGGTCCGCCGGATGCACCTGCGGGAGGTGCTGGCCGACCCGGTGCTGGCCAGCCGGCTGACGCCCAGCATGTCGCTGATCGAGCAGCTGCTGCGGGACAAGGCCAACCTCTCCGGGGTGGCCCTGGCCAACGCCAAGGCGCTCATCCGCCGGTTCGTCGACGAGGTCGCCGAGGTGCTGCGTACCCAGGTCGCGCAGACCAGCGTCGGCGTCGTCGACCGGTCCGTGCCGCCGAAGCGGGTCTACCGCAACCTCGACCTCGACCGCACCATCTGGCAGAACCTGACCAACTGGAGCCCGGAGGACGAGCGCCTCTACGTCGACCGGCTCTACTACCGGCAGACCGCCCGCCGGGTCACGCCGGCCCGGCTGATCGTGGTGGTGGACCAGTCGGGCTCGATGGTCGACTCCATGGTCAACTGCACGATCCTCGCGTCGATCTTCGCCGGCCTGCCCAAGGTGGACGTGCACCTGATCGCGTACGACACGCGGGCGCTGGACCTCACGCCGTGGGTGCACGACCCGTTCGAGGTGCTGCTGCGTACCAAGCTGGGCGGCGGCAACGACGGCCCGGTCGCGATGGCGCTGGCCCGCCCCAAGATCGTCGAGCCGAAGAACACGGTCATGGTGTGGATCTCGGACTTCTACGAGTTCGACCGCTCCCAGCCGCTGTTCGACGGCATCGAGGCGGTGCACCGCTCCGGGGTGCGGTTCATCCCGGTCGGCTCGGTCAACAGCTCGGGCCAGCAGAGCGTCAACCCCTGGTTCCGGCAACGCTTCAAGGACCTGGGCACGCCGGTCATCTCCGGTCACATCCGCAAACTCGTCTTCGAGCTCAAGAGCTTCCTCACCTAGGAGAACAACCCCTCATGTCCGAGATGCTCCGTGCCCCCGCCGAGGTCAAGTACGCCGAGGAACTCGACTTCCTGGAGTCGGTCGACACCGATCCGAAGCCGTTCTCGTGGCGGCTGAGCCCGCGGATGGTCCGCCTGTTCATCCTCGGCTCGGAACGGGCCGACGGGCTCGACCGGGAGATCCCGCAGAAGTGGTTCGGCGACCGCACGTTCGTCGAACGCAGCATCGTGACCCTGGCGTCGGACCGGGGCCTGCTGCTGATCGGCGACCCGGGCACCGGCAAGAGCTGGCTGGCCGAGCTGCTGTCCGCCGCCGTCTGCCGCAACTCGACCCTGGTGGTCCAGGGCACCGCCGGCACCACCGAGGACCACATCAAGTACTCGTGGAACGTCTCCATGGTCATCGCGCGGGGCCAGTCCCGGGAGTCGATGATCCCGTCGCCCATCATGACGGCGATGGAGCAGGGCACCGTCGGCCGGTTCGAGGAGCTGACCCGCTCCACCAGCGACGTGCAGGACGCGCTGATCTCGATCCTGTCGGAGAAGTACGTCTCCATCCCGGAGCTGGACCACGACAACATCGTCTTCGCCAAGCCCGGCTTCTCGATCATCGCCACCGCGAACAGCCGGGACCGGGGCGTGAACGACCTCTCCTCCGCGCTCAAGCGGCGGTTCAACTTCGTCCGGATCCCCGTGGTGACCAACAAGCGCAGCGAGGCCGAGATCGTCCGCTTCCGCACCGAGGAGCTGCTGCGCCGCCACCAGATCACGCTGGACGTGCCGCCCACCCTGCTCGACATCCTGTTGCAGAGCTTCGCCGACCTGCGCGCCGCCGCCACCTCGGCGACCAGCGACGACGAGAAGCTGGAGTCGGCGCTGTCCACCGCCGAACAGATCGGCGTCCTGGAGGACGCCATCCTGCACAGCCAGTTCTTCGGCGACCGCACCCTGCGCGCCGCGACGCTGGCCGGGTCGCTGGTCGGCTCGCTGGCCCGGCGCAGTCCCGAGGACCTGGCGATCCTCAACAAGTACCTGCACGGGGTGGTCGAGCCGCGCGCCAAGCAGGACGGCGGCTGGGAGGGCTTCCTCGACGGTGGCCGCCAGGCGATCGCCGCCCTGTCGTGACCGCCCCCACCACCGCGGGGCCGTTCGGCGCGCTGCGCGAGCAGCTCACGGCCGCCGCGGGCGCTTTCGCCGGCAGCTCGGGCGCCGTCGCGGAGATCCTGGCCGGCATCGTCGACGACGTCGACCGCGCCCTCGGCGAGGAACTGGAGATCTTCCCGGTCTGCCACCACTCCCCGGCGTCCGCGCTGGCCATGGTCCGCAGGCTGCGCGCGAAGCAGCCGAAGGTGATCTACCTGGAGCTCTGCGAGGACCTCCAGCCGCTGCTGGGCGAGCTGCGCAACTGCAGTTTCCCGGTGGCCGTGCAGGCCTTCGCCTCGGAGCTGGACGGCTTCCCGGCCGACTGGGGGCCGCTCAGCGTGGTCGCGCCGATCACCGAGGCCAGCGCCGAATACCAGGCCATCGCGTACGCGCTGGAGACGCCGGGCGTCGAGCTGGTGCTGGTGGACCGCTCCACCGACCACGTCTTCCAGTGGTCGCCGCGCCGCCCCGCCGACGAGGCCCCGGCCGGCGGGGACGTCGAGGCCGCCGCGCCGGCGGGGGAGGAGGCTGCCCTGCACGGCGACGCGGTCGGCGTCGAGATCGGCGACCTGCGGCCCCGCTTCGCGGAGCTGGAGGCCTACCTCCTGCACCACGGCAAGGTCCGGCACTGGTCGGAGTGGTGGGACCAGTACGTCGAGCAGCCGCTGGCCGACGCCGACCACGACACCTACCGGCAGGTGATGGTGCTGATCGGCAGCCTGTTCCGGCGGCTGCGCCCGGCCGGGGCGGAGCGGCAGGACCGCGACGAGGACCGCGAGCGCTACATGTGGACCCGGATGCGGCAGCACCTCGCCGCCTCCGGGGCCGACCCCGCCGACTGCCTCTACGTCTGCGGCGCGTTCCACGCCGCCAGCCGGGTGGAGCAGTTCGGGCTGCGGTCCGACGCCCCCTTCGAGATCAGCCCGCGCACCGGCACCCGATGGCACTACGGGCTCATCCCGTCCAGCCACTCCGCCATCGAGGCGCAGTTCGGCCTCGCGCCCGGCTCGGTGTCGATCGCCTCCGCCACCTGGACGAAGGCGGTCGCCCGCACCAAGCTGAGCCCGTTCCGGCTGGAGGGGCAGCGGGGCGGCCGGACCCGCACCGGCGGCCGCCGCCGCGCCACCCCGGCACCCGCACCCGCCGCCGGGGTCGCCGACCGGCTCTCCGGCTACCTGGCGCAGCCGCCGGCGACGCAGGGACTGGACGAGGCGGAGCTGCGCGGCTGGTGCGTCGACATCGTCCGGCTGGCCCGGCGCAACGGCTACCTGGCCAGCACCGCCGACGCGATCGCCGTCTTCGAGACCTCGATCCTCCTCGCCGGCCTGCGCAACCGCGCGCGCCCCACGCCGTACGACTTCGCCGACGCGGCGGTCACCTGCATCGAGAAGGACGTCGTCCCGGGCCGCCGGGACGTCCGCCGGCTCTGCGAGATCCTGTTCGGCGGCGACCGGGTCGGTCAGGTGGGCTACGAGGCCCTTCCGCCGCTCGCCCGCGACGTCCACGACCGGCTCGCCCCGCTCGGGCTGGACCTGGAGAAGCGCACGATCCAGCGGGCCCTGGTGGACCTGCGGGCCAACCCCGAGCTGGTGCCCTGCTCGGATCTGCTGTGGCGGCTGCGGCACCTGCTGCCCCGCGACGCGGTCCGGCCCATCATGGGCGAGCGCCGGTTGGGGCAGCGCTCGATCCAGGAGAGCTGGGACCTGGCCCTCGGCCGCAGCCAGCGGGCGCTGATCGAGCTGGGCTACGAGGGGGTGACCGTCGAGCAGGTGCTGGAGCAGCGCCTGCGCCGCGCCGTGCGGGGCCCGGAGGCGACGGCCTCGGTCGCGCTGGAGGCCGTCGAGGACGCCATCCGGCTCCTCGACAGCCCGCGCCTGGTCGACGAACTCGGCGCCCGGGCGGTGGAGCTGCTCGCCGCCGAACGCACCGTCGACGACGCCCCCGAGGTGCTGCGCCGGATCCGGCGGCTGCTGGCCCACCACCGCGCCACCGGGCCGCTGCCGGCCTGGTGCGAGGCGTTCGTGACCACCGGGTACGCGCACTACTGCACCCTGCTGCCCACGGCGTTCGTCGACGAGGAGAGCGGCGTGCGTCAGGTCGGCGCCATGCTGGGCTTCCTGTTCGGCATGGAGAGCCTGGCGATCTCCCTGGGCTGCGACCGGTCCCAGCTCGAACTCGCCGTCGCGCAGTCCCATCCGGAGACGCCGGCCAAGGTGGCGCTGCTCTGGGCCGCCCGGCACCAGTTGGGCCTGCTGCCCCTGGCCGAGTTGCGCGAGCGGTGCGCCGCGCTGCTCGCCAACCCGCTGGTGGTGCCCGCCTTCCCGCAGTACCTCAGCGGCTTCGTGCAGGCCCTGGAGCCGGTGCCGGGGCTCGCGCCGTTCGTCGTGGAGGTGATGTCGTCCGCGTTCGCCCGGTTGCCCGACCCGGTCCTGCTGCCGTGGCTGCCCACCCTGATCACCACGTTGCGCGAGCACGGCGCGGAGCTGGTGCCGCTGCTGGTGCGGGAGGCGGGGCGTACGTTCCCCGGCTCGCTGGCCGCGCTGGACGCCTGGGTGCCGCCGTGGTCGGCCTCGGCGCCGCCGTCGACGCCGGCGGTCCCCGCCGCCGTGTCCGGGCCGGTCGCCGCGCTGCTGGAGGCCAACCCGCAGAGCGTGGACGCCGTCGCCGCGCTCCTCGGTTGCGACGGCGGCTGGCGCGAGCCGGACGCCGCCACCACCGCCGTTCCCGCCGGCCTGACCGCGCTGCTGGCGGCGCATCCGGAGACCGTCGACGCCGTGGCCGACCTGCTGGCGGCCACCCCGCGCTGACCGGCGCCGGCCGTCGGCGGAGCAATTTTCCGGCGGGTTGTCGATCCTGGCCCGCTCCGTTCGTGTGGAGGATGAGAGGCCGGCGGCACCGTCGGCCGCCGACGCGGGGAGGGGCCATGAAGCAGTACCTGCTCAGCATCCACCAGCCAAACGGTGACGGGCTGCCGGACCCGGAGTTCCTGGCCGGGGTGATGCGCGAGTTGGGCGCCATCCGGGAGGAGTTGGAGGCGTCCGGCTGCTGGGTGTTCGGCCAGGGGTTGCACGCGCCCGACACGGCGACCGTGCTGCGGCCGTCCGACGGCGAGGTGCTGGTCACCGACGGGCCGTTCGTCGGGGGCAGGGAACACCTCGGCGGGATCACCATCCTCCGGGCGCCCGACCTCGACGCCGCGCTGGCGTGGGGCCGCCGGTACGCGCTGGCCACCACCCTGCCGATCGAGGTGCGCCCCTTCCAGGGCGAGAGCTGACCATGCCCGACGTGGAGGCGGTGTTCCGCGCGGAGTACGGCCGCGCGGTCGCCGTCCTCGTCCGCCTCCTCGGCGACATCGACATCGCCGAGGAGGCGGTGCAGGAGGCGTTCACGGTGGCGGTGGCGCGGTGGCCCGAGACCGGGCCGCCGCCCAGCCCGGCCGGCTGGATCATCACCACCGCCCGGAACCGGGCCGTCGATCGGCTGCGGCGGGAGGCCTCCCGCGCCGACCGGTACGCCCAGGCCGCCCTCCTGCACGTCCGCGACGTACCGCCCGAGGAGGGACCCGTGCGCGACGACCGGCTCCGCCTGATCTTCACCTGCTGCCATCCGGCGCTCGGCCCCGCCGCCCGGGTCGCGCTGACCCTGCGGCTGCTGGGCGGGCTGAGCACCGCCGAGATCGCCCGGGCGTTCCTGGTGCCGGAGGCGACCATGGCCCAGCGGATCGTCCGGGCCAAGGCCAAGATCCGCGACGCGGGGATCCCGTACCGGGTGCCCGGCGACGCCGACCTGCCGGACCGGCTCCCCGCCGTGCTGGCCGTGCTCTACCTGATCTTCACCGAGGGGCACACCGCCAGCTCCGGCGACCGGCTGGTCCGCGACGACCTGTGCGCCGAGGCGATCCGGCTCGGCCGGCTGCTGGTGCGGCTCATGCCGGACGAGCCCGAGGCGCTGGGGCTGCTGGCGCTGATGCTGCTCACCGAGGCGCGCCGCCCCGCCCGCACCACGGCCGACGGCGCGCTGGTGCCGCTGCCCGAGCAGGACCGCCGCCGGTGGGACGCCGGGCTCGTCGGCGAGGGGCAGGCCCTGGTCCGCCGCTGCCTGCGCCGCGACCGGCCGGGGCCATACCAGATCCAGGCCGCGATCGCCGCCGTGCACAGCGACGCGCCCGACGCCGCCGGCACCGACTGGGCGCAGATCCTCCGGCTGTACGACCAGCTCACCGCGTACGCCCCGGGGCCGGTGGTGGCGCTGAACCGGGCCGTCGCGCTCGCCGAGGTGGCCGGGCCGGCAGCGGGGCTGGCCGCCGTCGAGGTGCTCGACCTGGCCGGGTACCACGTGTTCCACGCCGTCCGGGCGGACCTGCTGCGGCGGCTCGGCCTGGCGGGGGAGGCGGCGCGGGCGTACCGGACGGCCGCCGAGCTGACGGACAACGCGGCCGAACGCGCCTTCCTGGACAGCCGGGCGACGTCGGTGCTGACGGGCGGTTGACGCCCGCGCCCCGCGCGTTTGTCCAGCCAGTGGGCCGGGAACTCGGGTCGTCCGGCAGCGCGGCGCCCGGCGCGTCGCCCGACGAACGGACGCGAGCGCCCATGACGTACCGTCCGGCACTTGCCACCGCCTCCGACCAGACCACGCTGACGCTCGGGGTCGAGGAGGAGTACCTCCTGCTCGACCCGCGGACCGGGGAGAGCCTGCCGGTCGCCGACCGGGTGCTCACCGCCCTGTCCGGCAGCGCGCGGGACCAGAGCCGGCAGGAGTTCCGGCACAGCATGGTGGAGATGGTCACGCCGGTCACCGCCGACCTGGCCGAGCTGCGCGCGCATCTGGTGGCGCTGCGCCGCTCCGTCGGCGACGCGGCCGAGGCCGCCGGGGCGCGGCTCGTCGCGGTCGGTGCCACGCCCGTGCACGAGCCGCACCGGACGGTGCCGGACAAACCGCGCTACCACGCCATGTCCCGGCGGTTCGGGCCGGTGGCGCACGACCCCGCCGTCTGCGGCTGCCACGTGCACGTCGGGATGCCCGACCGCGAACTGGCCATCCAGGTCTGCAACCACCTGCGCCCCTGGCTGCCGGTGGTGCAGGCGATCACCGCCAACTCGCCGCTGCACGACGGACGCGACACCGGGCACGCCAGTTGGCGCTCCATGCAGCTGGAACGCTGGCCCAGCATCGGGCCGACCCCGCACTTCGAGTCGGTCGCCGACTACGACGCGACGGTGGCGGAGCTGATCGACGCAGGGATCATGCTCGACGCGGCGATGGTCTACTGGTACGCGCGCCCGTCGGCCGCGTACCCCACGGTGGAGGTGCGGGTGGGCGACGTCTGCCCGGCGGTGGACGACACGGTGCTTGTCGCCGGGCTGGTCCGCGCGCTCGTCGCGACGATGGCCGACGACGCCCGCGCCGGGGTCCCCGCCCGACGGATCCGGGACTGCCTGGTCTCCGCCGCGCACTGGCGGGCCGCCCACGACGGGCTGGAGGGCGACCTGATCGACCTGCGCGCTGGCGTCGCCCGTCCCGCCTGGGACCTGGTCGGCGAGCTCGTCGACACGGTCGCGCCGGCCCTGGCCCGCCACGGCGACCTCGACTACGTACGCGACCAGCTGGTCCGGCTGCGGCGCGACGGCAACGGCGCCACCCGGCAGCGCCGGGTCATGGCCCGCACCGGCGACGACGTGCGCGCCGTCCTGGACCACCTGGCCGCCGAGACCCGCGCCGCCTGACCCGCCCCACCCGCGCCGGTCAGCGGATGTCGTGGGACTGGAGCCAGAGTTCCAGCAGGCCGAGCTGCCACAGCTTGTTGCTGCCGGCGGCGGCCTGCGCCCGGTCCGGCTCGGCGAGCAGCTCGGCGACGTACTCGCGGCGGAACAGGCCGCGCTCGCGGGCGGCGGGCGCGGCGAGGGCCTCGGCGACGAGCTGCCGCACCGGCCCGTCGACGTTGCGCAGCGCCGGCACCGGGAAGTAGCCCTTCGGCCGGTCGACCACCTCGACGGGCAGCACCTGGCGGGCCACCTCCTTGAGTACGCCCTTGCCGCCGTCGGCGACCTTGTGCTCGGGTGGGCAGGCCGCCGCCAGGGCCACCAGGTCCTGGTCCAGGAACGGGGTGCGCACCTCCAGCCCCCACGCCATGCTCATGCTGTCCACCCGCTTGACCGGGTCGTCGGGGAGCATCAGGTGGGTGTCCAGGCGCAGCACCGCGTCCAGCGCCGTCTGCGCGCCCGGCGCGGCCAGGTCCGCCGCGAGCAGCTCGCGGCTGGCGTCGCGGTCGCAGGCGTACGCCGGGTCCACCACCCGGCTCAGCTCGGCGTGGTCCCGGTCGAAGAACGCGTCGGCGAAGGTGGCCGCCGCGTCGTCGCGAGGCACCCGGGTGAGGGGCTGGTGGTAGCCGTAGCCGGCGAAGACCTCGTCGGCGCCCTGGCCGGACTGGGCCACCTTGACGTGCCGGGCGACCTGCTCGGAGAGCAGGTGGAAGGCGACCACGTCGTGGCTGCCCATCGGCTCGGTCATCGCGTGCACGGTCCGCCGTACCGCCGGGACCAGGTCGTCGTCGGCGAGCCGGATGCGGTGGTGGTCGGTACCGAACGTGCGGGCGACCAGGTCGGAGTAGTGGAACTCGTCGCCGGCCTCGCCGCCGCGGCTGTCGAAGCCGATGCTGAAGGTCTGCAGGTGCTGCTGCCCGGCCTCGGCCAGCAGCGCCACGATCATGCTGGAGTCCAGGCCGCCGGAGAGCAGCACGCCGACGGGGACGTCGGCGACGAGCCGCCGCCGGACCGCCTCGCGCAGTGCCTCCCCGACGGCGGCCCGCCAGTCCCCGGCGTCCATGCCGGCGTGGGCGGGGTCCCGGGCGTAGTCGGGCCGCCAGTAGACGTGCTGGCGGCTGCGCCCGTCGGCCTCGACGACGCGCACGGTGGCCGGGGGGAGCTTGCGGATGCCGCGCAGGACGGTGCGGGGCGCCGGGACGATGGAGTGCCAGGAGAGGTAGTGGTGCAGCGCCACCGGGTCGATCGAGGTGTCCACGTCGCCGGCGCGCAGCAGCGCCGGCAGGGTGGAGGCGAACCGCAGCCGGCCGGGTGACTCGGCGAGGTAGAGGGGCTTGATGCCGAGCCGGTCGCGGGCCAGCACGAGCCGGCGCCGCCGGCGGTCCACCAGCACGACGGCGAACATGCCGACCAGGTGGTCGACGAACTGCTCGCCCCACTGCGCGTACGCCACCAGGACGACCTCGGTGTCGCTGGTGGAGTGGAACGTGTGCCCCGCGCCGCGCAGCTCCTCGCGCAGCTGGGGATAGTTGTAGACGCAGCCGTTGAAGACCAGCGCCAGCCCCAGGTCGTCGCGGACCATCGGCTGGGAGCCGGCCTCGGTGAGGTCGATGATGGTGAGCCGGCGGTGCCCGAGGACCACCCAGCCGTCGTCGAAGAGGCCCTCCCCGTCGGGACCCCGGGAGCGCATCGCCTCGGTCATCCGGGTCACCGCGCCGGCGTCCGGCGTCGATCCGTCGAACCTCGCCTCGCCACTGATGCCGCACATCGTCAGCGGTCACCGGGCTTCCGGGGCATCCGACCCACCGTGATCACTCCTGTCGGCGTCGCAGGTGTGCCGGGCCGCCCGCGCGGGGGACCCGGTCCCGTCGGCAGGACGGGTGGCTGGGCTACCCGCCGCCGGGGGCGGCAAACCCCGGTGCCGCGCGCATCGGCGGACGCCGGGCGGTCAGTCGCGCAGCGTACGCAGGATGCGGGCGAGCTGTTCCCGGTCGGCGGGTGCCAGGCGGCCGAACAGCTCCTCGGCGGCGGCCCGGCGGGCGGCGTGGATGGCGGCGCCGGCGCGTGTGCCCTCCCCGGTCGGCGCGACCAGGGTGGCGCGCCGGTCCGCCGGATCGGGCCGGCGCCGCACGAGCCCGCGTGCCTCGAGGTCGTCCACGACCTCGGTGGCCGAGCGCGGGGCGATGCGCAGGTGCTCGGCGAGCGCGCTGAGCCGCAGCGCGCCGTGCCGCATCAGCACGCCGAGCGCCCGGGACTGCGCGGGCGTGACGTCCCAGGGCGCGAGCGCCTCGCGGGTGCGGTGGCGCAGCCGCCGGGTCACCGCCCAGAACGCCTCGGCGAGGCCGTCCTCGGCGTCGTCCGTGTCTGCCGTCACGGGGAATACGGTAGCAGCAGAAGCTGTTGTTCCCTCATGTTGAGGCAACCTCAGCATCTCCCACGTGAGGAAGTACCCCTTGGAACCCGTCCCCTCCGGCCGCGACCGCGGCCCCCGCAAGGTCAGCGCCGCCGAGAAGGCGCAGGCCCGCCAGGTGTCCCTGCGGCGCATCGGCGCGCTCTTCGCCCGGCACCGGGCGGCGCTCGCCACCGTCACCGCGATCATCGTGGTCTCCTCGGTGCTCGCCATGGCCTCGCCCTTCCTGCTCCGCGCCGTGATCGACCGTGCCCTGCCCGAGCGAGACCTGCCGCTGCTGGGCTGGCTGGTGGCCGGCATGGTCGCCGTCGCTGCCGTGACCTCGGTGCTCGGCGTGCTCCAGACCTGGATCTCCACCCGGGTCGGCCAGCAGGTCATGCACCGGCTGCGCACCGACGTCTTCACCCACCTGCAACGGCAGTCCCTGGCGTTCTTCACCCGCACCCGCACCGGCGAGGTGCAGTCGCGCATCACCAACGACATCGGCGGCATGCAGAGCGTGGTCACCTCGACCGCCACCTCGATCGCGGCCAACCTGACCACCGTCGTCGCCACGGCGGCGGCGATGGTCGCGCTCTCCTGGCGGCTCTCGCTGGTCTCGCTCGTCGTGCTGCCGCCGGCCATCTGGCTGACCCGACGCGTCGCCCACCTGCGCCGCGAGATCACCGCGCAACGCCAGCGCGAACTCGCCGACCTCAACGTCACCGTCGAGGAGGGGCTGTCCGTCAGCGGCGTGCACCTGGCCAAGACGCTGGGCACCGGCCCCGCCCTGGCCGCCCGCTTCGCCGCCTCGTCGGACCGCCTGGTCGACCTGGAACTGCGCTCCGAACTCGCCGGCCGCTGGCGGATGGCCACCATGAGCGTCGTCTTCGCCGCCATCCCGGCGGTCATCTACCTCAGCGCCGGGCTGCCCGGCGCCGCCGGCACGCTCAGCATCGGCACCCTGGTCGCCTTCACCGCGTTGCAGGGCGGGCTCTTCCGCCCCCTGATGGGCCTGCTCAACGTGGGCGTCTCCGTGACCGCCTCGCTCGCGCTGTTCGCCCGGATCTTCGAGTACCTGGACCTGCCGGTCGAGGTGGACGACCCCGCCGAGCCGGTCGACGTCGACCCCCGCCGGATCCGGGGCGAGCTGCGCCTGACCGACGTCACCTTCCGCTACCCGGGCAGCGACACCGCCGCCGTCGCCGGGATCACCCTTGACGTGCCGGCCGGCAGCGGCCTGGCGCTGGTCGGGGAGACCGGCTCCGGCAAGAGCACCCTGGCCGCGCTGATCAGCCGCCTGCACGACCCGACGAGCGGCCGGATCACCGTCGACGGCGTCGACCTGCGCGACCTGCGCCTGGCCGATCTGGCCGCGATCGTCGGCGTGGTCAGCCAGGAGACGTACCTGCTGCACACCACCGTGCGGGAGAACCTGCGCTACGCCCGCCCGGACGCCACCGACGCCGAGATCGAGGCCGCCGCCCGCGCCGCCCAGATCCACGACCTGATCGCCGGGCTGCCCGACGGGTACGACACCGTCGTCGGCTCGCGGGGACACCGCTTCTCCGGCGGCGAGAAGCAGCGTCTCGCGATCGCCCGTACGCTGCTGCGCGACCCGCGCATCCTGATCCTCGACGAGGCCACCAGCGCGCTGGACACCGAGACCGAGCGCGCCGTGCAGCGGGCGTTCGACGAGGTGGCCCGGGGACGGACCACCATCACCATCGCGCACCGGCTCTCCACGGTGCGGGGCGCGGACCGGATCGCGGTGCTCGACCACGGCCGGATCGTCGAGTCCGGCAGCCACGACGGCCTGCTGGAGCGCGCCGGCCGCTACGCCACCCTGGCCGCCTGACGGGTCAGAGCCCAGAGGGGCGCGGCGGGTCGGGTGGCGCGATGGTGGCGGACAGCCGTCGGCCGGCTGCCTGCCATCAGTGCGCTACCGCCGGGCGGCGGCCCGCTGGCGTGCCGATTCGTACAGCACGACAGTCGCGGCGGTCGCCGCGTTCAGGGAGCTGGCGGACCCGGACATGGGGATCCGGACGAGCTGGTCGCATGCCTCGCGCCAGCCGGAGCTGAGGCCGGTGGTCTCGTTGCCGATCAACGTCAGGGTGGGTTGCGTGAAGTCGTACTCGGCGGCGTCCAGAAGGCCGCGCTCATCGGTTCCCACGATGCTCATGCCGATGCCCTCGGCGCGGACGTCAGCGACCCAGGACAGGACGGCCTGGTGGGAGGGCACCCGGACCACGGGCAGGGCGAACAGCGAGCCGGTGCTCGCCCGGACCGCCTTCGGGTCGTACACGTCGGCGGCGTGGCCGGTGACGATGACGCCGCCGGCGCCGAAGGCGTCCGCCGACCGAACGAGGGTCCCGATGTTGCCGGGGCTGGTGGGCCGATCGAACACGACGGTGAGCATGGTCGGGCCGACCGGGATACGGCGCAGGTCGTCCTTCGGCAACGCGACCACGGCCAGTAGCTCTGGAACCGTGTCCGCCTTACCTCCCAGTTCGTGGATCAGCTCACGCGAGACGGCGAACTTCTCGGCCCGGACCGTGTCCATGGCCTCGCGTGCCCAGCCGGACAGTTGAGCGCTGGTGTCGTAGAGCAGCTCCCGGATCTGCCAGCCGTGTTCGACGGCCATGGTGATCGGGCGCACGCCCTGCACGAGGAACTCGCCGCGTCGCTGCCGCTTGGTCCGATTGCCGAGGAGAGCTTTCCACTGCTGGAACCGCGCATTGCGGCCACTCACCCGCAGAACCACTGCCACCCCCGCCTCCGTCGACGTAGCCCGCCCATGCCCTGCCCCGCCACACTTCACCGGCAAGGCCTTCGGCCAGGCGCTCAGGAACGGACGGGGCATGTCGCCCCGGCGCCGTCCCCGTCCGGACCGGGGGCGTCCCGTCCGAGACCCCGACGGATCGCGATCTCCACGGGTGAGTAGGCGCCGTCGGCCCGCTCCAGTTCGTACGGTGCGGCCGGCATCAGCGGCGGTTGGGCCATGAAACGAGGCCGCGCTCCGTGGTGCGGTTGCGCCGCGTGCACCAGGAACGGGTGGCACAGGAAGACGTCGCCCGGAGATCCGGTGGCGAGGGCGAGCGGCCGGTGCTCGGACGCCGCCACCAGGTCGGGCGCAAGGGCCAGTCCGCTCGCTCCGTTCTCCCCGTACTTCTCCAGCACCGTCGGCACGTCGAGGTGTGAGCCGACCCGGATCCGGGTCGGGGCGTCCGTCTCCCCGACCTCACTGAACAGGAACAGCATCAGCAGCGCCCGGCCGCGGGAGCGCACATTGGTGAAGTACCAGCTCTCGCCCTCCGGCAGATAGCTGCCCTCGATGTGCCAGCCCGCGTCGTCCGGCTCCTCCTCGTGCGGGAAGCGCAGCGGGAACGTGCCCAGCGAGTAGCGCGGCTCCCAGCGTCCCGCGCCGACGAGCAGGTCGTACGCGTGATGGAGGAACGGGGAATTGGGAGCGGCAGCGAACGGTCCCTGCGCCAGGCCGGGCACCCAGTGCACGGGCTGCGTCCACGTCGCTGAATCGTCCGGGTCGCAGCCCGTCTCCCGCCACAGCAGCCGCGCGCAGTCCGCTGCCACGCGCGGCGCGACGGCGCCCTCCAGCTTCACGAAGCCGTCGCGAAGGAAGCGGGACACCAAGGTCGTGTCATCCATGCCCCCATCGTGCGGCGGCACCGGTCCCGATCACCCGACATCTTCCGCGCAGCTTCTGTCGGATGCGGGCCCAGGGGACCGGTCTTCCTCATGCGGTCTCCCAGGCCGGGACAGCGAGACCGAGCCTCGACCTCCGGATCTGCCGCGATCCGCTCGATCCGCTCGATCCGTTCGTGGCGTCGATCCAGTGAAGTCACCTCGGACGCCCACTCCGAGCGGTTTCTATCCACTGTGGACATGAGCTACGCTCTTCGCCGGGCCTGCCGACTTGATCGGTAGGTGTGGCAGAAGCAGCCACCGGCAACGGTGGCCGACGCCGCACGCAGCCCGGGTGACCTGCGCGATCCGCGGACCCCGGGGCCGCTCTCAGGTGGGTTTCCGCCGCCGCTACCTGCGCCGCCACCGCCACATCAACGAAGGATCGATTCAGTTGTACGACGCGATCGTCATCGGCGCCCGCTGTTCGGGTGCGTCCACCGCCCTGTTGCTCGCCCAGCGCGGACACCGGGTGCTCGTGGTGGACCGCTCCTCGTTTCCCAGCGACGTCATCTCGACGCACTTCCTCTGGCCGCACGGGATGTCCTACCTGAACCGGTGGGGACTGCTGGACGAGGTCCTGGCGGTCACTCCGGCGCACACCACGGTCGAGGTGGTCAACGACGGCATCTCGCTGACCGGCTCGGTGCCGACCGAACTGCTGCGCGAGTACTTCCGGGACCTGCACGGCGACGACTCGGGCGTGGTGCAGAGCTATGCGTCCGTGCGGCGCCGGGTGCTCGACGAGATCCTGGTCGGCGCGGCCGCCAAGGCCGGCGCCGAGGTGCGGACGAACTTCACCGTTCGTGAGCTGATCGTCGAGAACGGGCAGGTCGTCGGTATCCGGGGGCGCGCGGTCGACGGAGAGCTGGTCGAGGAGCGGGCCCGGATCGTGGTCGGTGCCGACGGCCGGAACTCGTTCGTCGCCCGCACCCTCGCGTTGCCGAAGTACGACGAGCGGCCCCGCTGCACGTTCGCCTACTGGAGCTACTGGTCCGGCTTCGACCTGGGCCCGGCACAACTGCACCGGCGCGGCCGGTTGGCCTGCGCGGTGGCGCCGACCAACTTCGACCAGAACATGGTCCTGGTCTGGGGGCCGAGTGAGTGGTCGCGGGAGTTTCGCGCTGACGTTCCGGGCAACTACCAGAAGGCGTTGGACTTCGTCAGTCCGGAGCTGGGCGACGTGGTGCGCAGCAAGGGGACCAGGGAGGAGCGCATCTACGGCACCCTGGACCAGTCGGCCTTTCTCCGGCCACTGCACGGGCCCGGGTGGGTGCTCGTCGGTGACGCCGAGTCGGCCAAGGACCAGTGCACCGCGATCGGCATCACCCACGCCTTCCGCGACGCCGAGCTGGTCAGCGCCGCACTCGACCGGTGGCTCCGCGGTGACGCGTCGATCGACGAGGCGATGACCGCCTACGGGGACCGCCGCCGGAGCCAGAACGCCGCCGCCTACCACGATTACGTCTGCACCCTCGCCGAGATGCGTCCGTACCGGCACGACGAGTTGCAACTGTTCGTCGCGTTGCGGGGCAACCAGCAGGAGACCGACCGGTTCATCGCCACCCACGCCGACGTCGCGCCGGTGTCGGAGTTCTTCCAGGCCTCCAACCTCTTCCTGCTCAACGACGCCGCGAAGGAGTCCTCCGCAGACCACGCGGTCTTCGAGGACTTCGCGGAGACCTCCCGCAGCTACCAGCAGAACCTCTTCGCCTGATGATCCACCAGGGAGACGACACCGTGACCACCGAGCTGGACCAGCGTGAAGACGGCGAACTGATCGGGATCATCCTCAAGGCGGCACACTGCCGGGACTTCGACACCATGACGCGTACCGCGGCCGAGGTCTCCGAGATGACCCGTAACTGGGCCACCCACATCCCGTGGGACGACCTCGCGTCGCTCGAAGGCGCCGACGACGAGCTGGCCCAGGTCGTCGCCGACCTCACCGAGATGTGGGAGCCGGCCCACCTGCGCAACCCCGTCGACCCCGACGAGGAGTACGCCCTCGACAAGAACGCGTACGACTTCTACCGGCCCGCCGGCCGTAACCTGCTGACCCGCACCGAGGACTTCTACGGCTGGGTGCAGGCGCGTCGACGCACGGAGACGTGGCAGTACTCCCGGGTGCTGGAGGCCGCACCGGACAGCGTCGCCCAGATCACCAACGACCTGGGCCGGCGGGCCCGCGGCATCAACTTCAACTCGCAGGACTATTTGTCGTTCAACACCCACCCGGCGATCCGGGAGGCGGCGGCCAGGGCGATGCACGACTACGGGCCGCACAGCGCCGGCTCGCCGATGGTGCTCGGCAACACCCGCATCTCCGACGAGCTGGAGGCTGCCCTCGGCGACCTGGTCGGGCTCGACCACGTGACGCTCTTTCCGACCGGCTGGGCGGCCGGCTTCGGCGCGGTCGTCGGTCTGGTCCGGCAGTCCGACCACATCCTGATCGACCGGCTGGCCCACTCCTGCCTCCAGCAGGGGGCACGGGCGGCCACCCGGAACGTGGTCCGCTACGAGCACCTCAACGTCGAGGCGGTACGCCGGCACCTGACCGAGATCCGGGCCACGGACACCCGCAACGGCATCCTGGTGGTCACCGACGGGCTCTTCTCGGTGGACGCGGACTGGCCGGACCTCGTCACCCTGCAACGCGTCTGCCGGGAACACGACGCCACGCTGCTGGTCGACGTGGCGCACGACCTCGGCTCGATGGGGCCCGGCGGCACGGGCGTGCTGGGGATGCAGGACCTGCTCGGCAGCGTCGACATCGTGATGGGCGCCTTCTCCAAGACGTTCTGCTCCAACGGTGGCTTCGTCGCATCCAACTCGCCGGCGTTGAAGCAGTACATCAAGATGTTCGGCGGCTCGCACTTCTTCTCCAACGCGCTGTCGCCGGTGCAGACCGCGGTGGTGCGGGAAGCCACCAGGATCATCCGGTCGGCCGAGGGGGACGTGCTGCGGGCCCGGCTCTTCACCGCGATCCACGCCCTGCGCGACGAGCTGACCGGCCGGGGTCTGACCTGCATGGGTGAGCCGTCACCGATTGTGCCGCTACTGATCGGCAACGAGAAGCTGGCGCGGACGGCGAACCGCCTGCTCTTCGACCGAGGGGTGCTGGCATTCATGGTCGAGTTCCCGGTGACCCCGACCGGCTCGTCCCGGTTCCGGCTCCAGGTGCAGGCCGGGCACCGGCCCGAGGAGGCCCGCGAGGCGGCCCGGATCATCGAGGGCGCCATCGCCGACTCCCGGGCGTACCTCTCGAGCGCCTTCGGCAGCGCTCCCCGCTGAGAGTCGTCTCGTAACTCGATGAGGGCGGGATGCCCGGCGCCCGGACCGGACCCTCAGCCGGCAGCTGTCCGTTCCGGTCCGTGAGCCGTTCGATGCGGACGATGCGGTGATCGGAGCCCGGTACCGCCCACCTCGGATCAACGCAGTGGGAGGCACCCTCGGATGAGGGTGCCTCCTACTGATCGCTTCGCCTTCCGCGGAAGACGCGGTCGGCCCTGTTCTCAAAACCGTCGCAGAACCAGTCTCATTATTCCGCGGCGGCCGGGTCGAGGTGGCGGTAGACGGTGGCCCGCGAGACCCCGAGCGCGGCGGCGATCTCGTCCGCCGAGTGGTCGCCCCGGGCGTGCATCCGCCGGGCCGCCTCGACCTGCTCCGGGCTCATCGCCCGAGGTCGCCCGGGCCGGCGCCGACCCCTCGCCGCGCCGCCGGCCGCCGGGGTGCCCGCACCGCCGCCACCGTCGGCCGCCGTGCCCGTGCCGCCGCTGGTCGCCGCCGTGCGGGTATTCTCGCCGCCGGCCGCGCTCTCGCCGCCGGCCGTGCCCGTGCCGTCCGCCGTGTTCGCGCCGCCGGCCGCGTTCTCGCCGCCCGCCGTGCCCGCGCCGTCGGCCTGGTCGGAGCCGCCAGCGGGGCCGGAGCCGGTCGGGTCGCCGAGCAGGCGGCGCACGCCGTCCAGCATGTCCGCCCGCAGCACCGCGTCCGGCACGTCGACGAAGAAGACGACCGGGTCGCTGCACGCGGCGACCGCCTGAACCGCCCGGACCCGCTCCCGGCGCCCAGCGTCGGGCCCGGCGATCAGGTCGTTGGCGCGCATCGCGATCCGTATCAGGCGGTGGTAGGTGTCGCCCCGGCCGACGAGCGCGATGTCGTGGAAGAGCATGCCGAGTGGTCGGCGGTGGCCCAGGATGATGTCCACCCAGCCCTCCAGCACCGTCCACCGGGCCCGCTCGGCCGGCCCCGCCTCGGCCGCGTCGAGCAGCGCCTCGAATTCGGCGACCATCGGCTCGATCAGGGCGGTGAGCAGGTGCTCCTTGGTGGGGAAGTGGTAGAGGATCGCGGCCTTGGTCAGCCGCAGCCGCTCGGCGATCTGGCGCAGCGGCGTGCGCTGGTAGCCGTGCTCGGCGAACAGGTCGAGCGCGGCGCGCAGGATCCGGGTACGCGTGTCGTCGGGCGCCTCGGCGGTCATGGCGGCAAGCCTAGCGGCGTCTGACCGATGGCAGGCGTCCCTGTTGATTCGACTGACCGCCGGTCAGTACAGTGTGGTCGTCGGCACCACCAGCGACAGGAGGGCCCATGCCCGTCATCTCCATCGGCAACCTGGTCAAGACGTTCGGCAGCGTCCGCGCGCTCGACGGGCTCGACCTGACGGTCGGGGCGGGGGAGGTGCACGGCTTCCTCGGGCCCAACGGCTCCGGCAAGTCCACCACCATCCGCGTCCTGCTCGGCCTGCTGCGCCGCGACGCGGGCGACGTGCGGGTCTTCGACGCCGACCCGTGGCGCGACGCGGTCGCCCTGCACCGGCGCCTCGCGTACGTGCCCGGTGACGTGAACCTGTGGCCGAACCTCTCCGGCGGCGAGGCGATCGACCTCTTCGGCCAGCTGCGCGGCGGCCTCGACCGGCGCCGCCGCGACGAGCTGCTGGAGCGCTTCGACCTCGACCCGACGCGCAAGTGCCGCACCTACTCCAAGGGCAACCGGCAGAAGGTCGCCATCGTCGCCGCCTTCGCCTCGGCCGTCGAGCTCTACGTGCTCGATGAGCCGACCTCCGGGCTCGACCCGCTCATGGAGGCCGTGTTCCAGGACGAGGTCCGCCAACTCAAGCGCGACGGCGCCACCGTGCTGCTCTCCAGCCACGTGCTGGCCGAGGTCGAGGCACTCTGCGACCGGGTCAGCATCATCCGCGAGGGCCGCACCGTCGAGTCCGGCACCCTCACCGAGCTGCGCCACCTCACCCGTACGGCCGTGACGGTCGAAACCGCGCGGCCGGCGACCGGCCTGGCGGACCTGCCCGGCGTGCACGACGTGCGCGAGGTCGACGGTCGCACCCACCTGGAGGTCGAGCCCGCCCACCTCGACGAGCTGCTCGGGCACCTGGTGCGCTTCGGCGTACGCGCGCTGACCAGCGCCCCGCCCACCCTGGAGGAGCTGTTCCTGCGCCACTACGGCGACGAGCGTGCCGCCGTCCCCGCTGGCGCCTCCGCCCCGGCGGCGGGCCGGACCGACGGTGACCGCCCCGACGCCGACCGCCCGGCGGGTGCCCGGTGAGCGCGTTCACCGGCACCGGGCGGCTCGCCGGCCTCGTGCTGCGCCGCGACCGGCTCCGGCTGGCGATCTGGGTGCTCGGCACGCCCCTGCTCGGCTACGCCCTCGCCGGCAGCGTCAAGGAGTTCTACCCGGACGAGGCGTCCCGGGTCGGCTACGCCACCACGTCGGCGTCCAGCCTGGTCGCCCGCGCGTTCAACGGGCCGATCGCCGGCACCGGCCTCGGCGCGGTGGTGACCGCCGAGACGTACGTGACGCTGGCCCTGCTCGCCGCGCTGCTGAGCACCTTCGCGGTCATCCGGCACACCCGGCAGAACGAGGAGACCGGCCGGGCGGAACTGCTGGGCGCCTCCGTCGTCGGCCGGTACGCGCTGCTCACCGCCGCGCTGCTGGTGATCGTCGCGGCGAACGTGGCCGCCACCGCCCTGCTCGCCGCCGCACTGGCCGGCGCCGGACTGCCGCTCGCCGGGTCGGCCGCCGCGGCCGCCGCCATCGGTGGCGTCGGCCTGGCGTTCACCGGCGTCGCCGCCGTCGCCGCCCAACTGTCCGTCACCTCCCGGGGCGCGAACGCGCTCGCCGCCGCCGCAGTCGGGATCTCCTTCCTGCTCCGCGCGGCCGGTGACGTGCTGGGCGAACAGACCGACGGCGGGCTGCGGGTGGTCAGCGCCTGGCCGTCCTGGCTCTCGCCGCTCGGCTGGGGCAACCAGGTCCGCGCCTTCGGCGGCGAACGCTGGTGGACGCTGGCGCTGCCCGTCGCGCTGCTGGTCGCCGGGGTGGCGGCGGCCTACGCCCTCGCCGAGCGGCGGGACATCGGCGCCGGACTCGTCGCGCCCCGGCGCGGGCCGGCCACGGCCGCACCCGGGCTGCTCAGCCCCGCCGGGCTGGCCTGGCGGTTGCAGCGCGGCGCGCTGCTCGGCTGGGCGGTCGGCGTGGCGGTGCTCGGGTTCTCGATGGGCATCGCCGGCGACGAGTTCAACGCCATGATCGAGGAGAACCCGGCCGCCGCCGAGGCCATCAGCGCGATGGGCGGCGGCGCGAAACTCATCGACGCGTACCTGGCGGCGATGCTGGGGCTGTTCGCGCTGACCATCGGGGCGTACGTCGTGCAGGCGCTGCTACGCACGCGCAACGACGAGGCCGACGGGCTGCTGGAGGCGGTGCTCGCCACGGCGGTCAGCCGTACCCGCTGGCTGATTACCCAGGTGGTCGCGGCGACGCTCGGCGCGCTCGCCCTGGTGCTGCTGGGCGGGCTCACCACCGGCCTCGGCTACGGACTGGTCGCCGGCGACCCCCTCGGCCGGGCCGTCGGGCTGGGCGGGGCGGCGCTGGTACGACTGCCGGCCCTGCTGGTGGTCGCCGGGGTGGTGACCGCGCTGTTCGGCCTGCTGCCCCGCTGGTCGGTCGCGCTGTCCTGGGCGGCGCTGATCGTGTTCCTGCTGCTCGGGCAGCTCGGCGCGGTGCTCGACCTGCCGCAGGCGGCGCTGAACCTGTCGCCGTACACCCACGTGCCGTCGGCCCCGGCGGTCGACCCGGCGGCGCTGCCGCTGGTCGTGCTGACGGGGGTGGCGGCGCTCCTGCTGGCGGCCGGGACGGCCGGCTTCCGCCGCCGCGACGTCCCGAGCTGACGGGGGCGCGCCGACGTGTTCTCGGCCGCTTCGACGGGCACCACTTGGCCAGCTTCCCTCGGCAGCACCTGCGGGGCGCAGGCTCCGATGCGGGGTCTGAAGGGCCCGGCTCCGTGCGGTGATGAGACGCGGCGGCGTCGGGACGAACTGTCCCGACGCCGCTGTTCGTCGTTAGGGGTCTGGGAGCGACAGGCCAGAGGTGCCCGGTCGAAGTACGGCGGTCAGGACTTCTTCGGTAGTTCCTCGGGCCACCGCTGGCGGGCGACGCTGTCCTGCCACTCGGCCACCGGGCCCGACCCCCCAGCACGGGCCGCGGCCCGGTCGACGACCGGGAAGTCCGCCCCGCCCACCAGTTGATGTGTCTCGCGCCCCTGCTCCGTCTTCGCCGCCAGCACGTAGGTCGTGCCGGGCCGCAGCAGCGGCTCGCCTTCCACCCGCCAGGTGTCCTTGCCGAGGGTTCCACCAAGCTGGACCACCCGCAGCGTCTTGACCGGCTCGCCCTTGAGGGACTTGTCCACGGTCACCTCGAAGACGGTGTAGGGCGTGTCGTCGCGTTCCTGCACCTCGACGACACGGTCCACCGTCGCGACGACGACGTAGTCGGCGAAACCGGCCACCTTCGTCTCATCCTTGACGTCGAACGCGTAGGACGAGTGCACCGAGTGCGTTTCGCCCGGCCGCAGCGAGTCATAGGCCAACCACCCGCCAGAAGCCACCGCGACTACGGCGGCGCCTGCGACCAGCGGTCGAACAAGGCGGTTCATTGTCAGCACCCCCTACGCGGTGGTACGAGCTGATGCGACCCCGGTGGCAACCAGCGTCGAGGCCACCACAAGGGCAGCCAATCGCGCCGATCGAGGCCTGTCACCTGACGTCCATTCTCCACGTGACCGATGATTGTCAAGCTGCCGGACTGGAGCCTGTTCAAGGTGCCGAACTCACGCCGGCGGGTGTCATGGTGCGGCGAGAGGTTCCCTGGACCCGGCGTCGAGCAGCGCGCCCACCCGTGCGATCGCCTCGCGGATCATCGTGCCGTAACCGTCGTCCGGCAACTCGGCGGCCAGCGGTGCCGCGACCGTCACGTGGTGCCGGGCGCGCCCGACGTCGCCGGCGCGGCGGTACCCGTCGGCGAGGTTGAGGTGCAGCGACGGCAGGAGGGCGCGGACCCGCAACGACGCGTCGTGTTGCTGGACGCGCTCGTCGTCGAGGTCGGCGACGGCGGCCAGCGCAAGGTGGTCCCACGCCACCTCGTCCGCGACGGATTCCTGCAGGTCGGCCAGGTGGTGCGCGATGGTGCAGCGGTGCAGCGCGTCCCCGGTGCCGCCGACCCGTTCCCAGATCTCGGTGAGGGCCGCGCGTGCGGCGGCGCGGTCGCCACCTCCACCCAGTAATACGCAAATAGGAGGGTAATGGGCTGTTCCACCGATTCTCGCTCGGGCGGTCCGGCCGCAGCCGGACCGCCCGTCGGTTGGTCAGGCGCGGGTGCGCTGCCGCAGCCGGGTCGAGACGACCGCGCCGACTGCCATGAGGACCGCGACGACCAGGGATGGCAGGGCGTCGGGCCGGTGCGGCAGTTCCCCCGCCGACCCGGCGT
The DNA here is from genome assembly GCF_040649055.1 of Micromonospora sp. NPDC049060. Lineage (NCBI taxonomy): Bacteria > Bacillati > Actinomycetota > Actinomycetes > Micromonosporales > Micromonosporaceae > Micromonospora > Micromonospora sp. NPDC049060. The sequence continues at coordinate 140,915 of NZ_JBEZEV010000001.1, read as the reverse complement.
TGCCCAGTTGGTAGAGCGTGCCCAGCAGGAGGGTGGGAGCGACGGCAATCAGCAGTCGCTGGTCTGCCGTCGCCACCCACAGGAAGGCGGCTGCACCGGCGATCACCATGGTGGCGGCAACGATCTGCGAGCCAATGTCGACCCTGCGGAAGCCTTCCGCAGGGATCAGATGCAGGGCAAGTATGCCGGCGGTGACCAGAACGGCGTTGGCTCGGGGTGCCGGCGGCACGTCCGCCGGACGCCACAGGCCCATCATGATCAAAGGAGTGGCGACAACCGGTGCCCACCACTGCGGCAGGCCGTTGAGGAACAGGTACTGAGAGATCGCGGTCGGCACCACGACCGCAGCTACCACCAGGATGGCAGCGGTGCGGGTGCGGCCCGTGACGAGCGCCACCAGCGCCGCGATCACCATGACCGCGTAGATGCCCTGATCCCGCAGGACGGCCAGGGGGTCCGCGAATCCGCCGAACTGGAACGCCTCGACGAGGTCGTCCAGGCCGATGAGCGCACCCAGCGCCAGCACCGCCATGGCGCCCAGGTGGATGCCCTGCCAGAGCAGCACGGCGGTGGGCCGGGCCGCGGTGCTGCCACCGTGCACGCGTAGGGCCCCCCGGATCAGCGAGGCCGCCTCCCGGACGCTGGGCCAGCGGCGGGTGGTCGATTCGTCGCCGATCAACGTGTCGATCAGTTCGTCGGCACGTTCGCGCCGATAATCGGCCGGATAGGCCCGCAGCAGCATGCGGTAGCGCTTCTCCAGAACATCAGAACTCATGCTGGTCTGATCCTCGCGATAGAAGGTTGATGGGTGCTTCCCTGCGGGAAGCCCTGGTGCGGCAGGCGATCCGTGACCACCCGGGCGGCCCGGGCGAGCCGGTCGGCTTCCTCGGCGAGTACGCGGTAGCCCTCGTCGGTGAGCCGGTAGTAGCGGCGCGCACGCCCGTTGACGATCTCTTCACCATCGGCGGTGATGAGTCCCTCGCCGAGCAGCCGGTCGATCACCGAGTACAGCGAGCCGGCAGCGAGGGTCACCCGCTCATCGGACAGCTCAGTCACCCGCTTGATCACGGCATAGCCGTGGAGAGGGCCACCGAGTAGGGCGGCAAGGACGAAGTACGACGGTTCCCGCAACGCGGGACGCGAAGTCGATCGCATGAGGTGAATATACAAGTAACCAGAGTATCTGGGCAAGATGACTGTACATTCTGGTCGATCTACCTGAACGTCCCCACCGGACGGCGCACGCCGGGGCGTCTGGGCCGGCGCACCGCCCCGGCACCCACACAGGCGCAGGCTTCTGGGACGCTCGCGTCGGATCCTGGCTCAGCGGCGCCCGGCCCAGGGTCGTCAGTCGAACGATCCCTGCTTCGAGCCTATTGGACCGAGCTACCAGCCCGGATAACGCTCCCACCAGTGCGGATCGGTCTCGTCGCCGTAGCCGCCGTCCGCGAATTCGGTGAGGAGATCCCGGGCCAGGACGTCGGCGACCCACGCCAACTCGACGCGCGAGACCACGTCGACGGGGAGCGCGTCGACGCCGTGCACGGCACCGAGGAACGCGCCGGCGGTCGCGGCCACGTGCCTGCCATGCGGAACGGAGGCGGCAAAGACCAGGGCGTCGCGTAGCTGCGAGCGGTCGGGAAAGGAGAGCGCGACATAGACGGCTCCGGCCAGCGCCGATGCCGCACGAGCGTCCGGCGCGAGCTGCGCCAGGACCTCTGCCCGGCGCGGGTGCGTCCGCCCGGCGTGCAGGGCCGGTGCGAGTGGCAGCCCGGTCAGGACCGTCACGATCGACTGGCACTCCCGCTGTGCGAGTTCCGTCGCCTTCTCGACGTCCTGGCGCTTAGCGACGACGTTCGCAATCACCGTGGCACCAAGCGCGGCGGCGTCGGCCGCTGCTGGACCATGGGGTGGTAGCTGCGATCTCCGCCGCGAAGCGCCCCGGCTGTGGCCCCCACCCATGAACGAGCCCAGCGGGCAGGCTCCGGGTGAGCCCGTGGGCCCCGACGCTGGTCCAGTCAGCTTTCTCAGCCGGGTACTTGGCTTGGCTCTGCAACGCGGAGACGGTGGCGGGAGCCGATCCACGCCGGGACGCCAGCACCGGCACCTGAGCGAGCCAGCCGTCTGGCCAGTCCTGCTCCTGCCAGCGCTTGATGCCAGGGATGCCTTGCAGCGCGGCCCACCTCGTGTAGGCGTGACGCACCACGCGGGGAGGATGGCAGATGCCCTTGTGGGTACCCCGGATGTTGGCCCGGATGATGCCCTCGATGGTGAAGCAGGCGAGCTGGCCGGCGCTGGTGACCGGCAGGGTCCCGCCGGCCGGCACCTTGCCGCCCGTCGCGCCGATCGCGTCACCGAGCATCAGCCCGAGCACGCAGCCCCGGGCGGTTGCGAGCTGCTCTGCCGTCACCTTGGTCACCCTCGGAAGCATAGGAGCGTATGGCATGCGGGCGTTGCGGGGTCGGCGGGCTGACGACGGGGCGCAGGCCGGCGAGCTGGACGTATATCTCACGCTTGGCGGTCGCCTCGCCGCGCCGGTTCAGGGCGTAACCGGTCAGCCAGATCCAGCCGGCGTAGGTCGGTTGGTTGGAGATCGAAACGACGCGGAACCTCAGGGCGCGGTCCCCGGCGAACTGCACCGAGGCCCGGCCGTCGACGGCGAGCAGGTCACCGGGGGAGGGGCGCGCGGTCACCAGCGGCCGGAGTTGCGGTCGTGCTCCTCCGGCGGCCGGCACTCCCGCGCGTGCATGGTCTGCCAGTCGCGCAGCGCCCGCCTGATCCGGTCGTTCTCCTGGGTGAGCAGCCGTACCGTCTCGTTGAGCATGGCCAGCTCGTCGGCCACGCGGGCCTGGAACTCGCGTACCTCCACCTGGTCGACGCCGCGTCGACGCGCGGCGAACTCGCGGGTCCGCACCTCGTGCGGCGTCAACCGGCCCGGATAACCGGCGGGATGGGGCTGAGCACCTCGGTACACCTGAGCCACGACGATCCTCTCTGCGGGCAGGCGGGAGCGCGGAGGCTCCGCGCGGTGGGTCTGGAAGGGCGGGTCGTCCGCGTGGGGGCCGCGGACGACCCGCCCGCTCGGCCGCCGCAGCCCGATTCAGCGGTACGACAGCAGAGCAGCCGGACGGGCCGGGACGGGCACGAACACCCGCCCCGACCAGGGCATGAGCCGAACTCGTTGCCACGCGAGGACCGGCTCGCGATCAACCATATATGCCTAAGTAGACCTCGCGCAACGCTCGGTTGTCCGGCGAGTGCGTGTCGTGATCAAATTGGCGTGCCACGCGAGGAGTGCCATGCCACAGACACCGGACTACATCCGAATCTCCGACGAGATCGTCAGCGACGTGCGGAGCGGAAGGGTCAAGCCAGGGGAGAAGCTGCCCTCGATCGCAGACATGGCTGACCGTTTCGAGGTCAGCTCGTCGACCATCCAGATGGTTTACGTGCGGCTGGAAGCTCTGCGCGTCATCCGGCGGCATCAGGGCAAGGGCATCTTCGTCACCGACCCGAAGACCTGGATGCGGGAGCCGTAGGCGGCGGGCCGGCGACGGGAACGGGCCCGACGGGTACCCCGTCCCGTCGGCGGGACGCCTAAGTCGTGAGGTGATCGACGGATACTGCTCTCGTCCGATCTGCGGGAGCAGGCCGGATCGGAGCATCCGCGCCCGCTGACCGCCGCCAAGCTCGCCAACGAGTTGCGTCGCGACGGGGAGCACGTGTGGGTCAACCCCGAGTGGGTCGCCTCGCCGGCAGCCGGGGGCTGGGCGGCTTCGCCGGGCTGCTGGCGCTCACGTGGTGGTGCCCGCCGAAGGTCACCGGGGCCGCAAGGCGAAAGCATGACGGACTGGCCACCGTCGCGCGTAGAAAGTGATCATGCGCTGCCAACTGTCGGGTCGTGAACCTCTCGACGAGATCGCCAACCCGGCGCAGCGGTACGACGCCTCGATCCGCCTCCGGTCCGATCTCTACAGGCACAGGGTGCGGGCGGCCATGGTCGACGCCGTCGACCGGTCTACCTGCCTGACGTCAGCGAGGTGCCCTCGCCGGCCTCAGGTTCAGCAGCGCGCCCCCGGCGGTGGCGACTCTGGCCGCCGCCGCGACGTCCCGAGCTGACGGGGGCGCGCGATGGTTGTCACGGTGTGGCTAGGGGCTCCCGGGACCCGATGTCGAGCAGCGCGCCCACCCGTGCGATCGCCTCGCGGATCATCGTGCCGTACGCGTCGTTCGGCAGCTCGGCGGTCAGGGGCGCCGCGATCGTCAGGTGGTCCCGGGCGGTGGCGACGTCGCCGGCACGGCGGTACCCGTCGGCGAGGTTGAGGTGCAGCGACGGCAGCAGGGCGCGGACCCGCAACGACGCGTGGTCGCGCTGGACACGCTCGTCGCTGAGGTCGGCGACGGCGGCGAGCGCACGCTGGTCCCACGCCACTTCGTCAGCGATCGAATCCTGCAGGTCGGCCAGCGCGTCAACTCGCGGGACCGCACGTCGTGCGGCGTCAACCGGCCAGGGTGACCGGCGGATTTCGGCGTTTCGGCGAGGGCGGGCTTGGGCTCATGATCGTGTGAGTTGGAGCTGGCCACATTGGTAGGTGCTTCGGGGTGAGCGACAAACGATCACCGGTGCCATAGCACAACACCGAACGCGAGTGGAGGTCGTCCACAGCGGGGCCGTTGTCCACAGCGCTCGTGTGGGCGTGTGGCGGGCGGTGGCCGTGTCCGGCACGGTCGGCGGCGTGAACCCTGTGCTGCGGGCCCTGCTCGACCGTAACGGCGGGCTCGTCACCCGACACGCCACCGCGCAGGTGCTCCCGCGCTGGGTGCTGGAGGACGCGTCGCGTTCCGGACGCCTGCTCCGGGTCCTGCCCGGGGTCTACGTGGACGCAGCCCTGGCCGACGGCAGGGGGAGCGCGCCTCCGCTGGCCCGGGTCACCCCGGTCCTGGCCCGGCGGGCGGCCGTGGCCTACACAGGTGGGTGTGGCGCGCTGAGTCATCTCACCGCACTCGAGGTGTGGAAGCTGCGCCGTCAGATGCCCGGCGAGCCGGTACACCTGGACGTGTCGACCCGTGTCGGGCTGCGCAGCGGACCGCACCTGGTCGTACACCATCGGCGGTCCTTCGCCCCGGAGCCACCTCATGTACTGGTACGCGACGGCGAGCCGGTCACCCGGTTGGATCGGACGCTCGTCGACGCCTGGCCGTTGCTGCAGCCGGCGGACCGGCCGGCCGCCATCATCAGGGCGGTCAACGACCGGCTGACCACCCCGCGACGGATCGCCGCAGCGTTGGCGACCGCGCCGAAGCTGGCGGATCGTGCCGCACTTCGAGGGCTGCTGGACCGGCTCGATGCCGGCTGTCGCAGTCCGTTGGAGATCTGGGGGCACGACCGCGTCTTCGTCGGGCCGGGAATGCCGGCGTTCCGACGACAGGTGCGGGCGCGGCTGGGCGGACGCGTGGTCTACCTCGACCTGTTCGCCGAGGCCGAACTCGTCGACATCGAGCTGGACGGCGCGACGACCCATGGCGACCTGCAGAAACGGGAGATCGACCTGCGACGCGACGCGCTGTTGGCGGCCCGGGGCGTTCTCGTGGTCCGCTTCAGCCACCGCCGGCTGCTGCACGAGCCCGACCAGGTGCGTCGCGAGACCCTCGCCATCCTCGCGAGCCGCCGCAGGACTCCACGCCCCGACGCCGGACTGGGATGAACTCAAGTCGAATGAGGGGCATCGGGCGGCCGATCTCGACACAGCTCTGCCGACCGTGATCGTTGAGGGAAAACCGGTGGAATCCATCCCCACACCCCGGTTGGCCATCAACCGATCACGAAAGTGATCGAGACAGCTGAGCTGTGCCGCCTGTGGAGGCGTCGGCTGTTCGGGGGGTGGCGGGGAGATCGACGTGACGGCACGCTTGTCGGCGTGAAGGCCTTCGTGGGGGTTACGGACGAGAAGTGGTACCGCTTCCTGGCCGCACGTCCCGAACTGAACGAGGTCAACTTCTGGCGGCCTTCGGGCGGCGGTTTCCGCGCGCTCACAGCAGGCGAGCCGTTCTTCTTCAAAGCCCACCATCCTCTCAACCGCGTCATCGGTGGTGGCTTCTTCAGCGGCTTTACTCAGCTGCGAATCTCGGAGGCATGGGAGCTTTTCGGGGAGGCCAACGGCGCGGCGAGCATCGACGAGATGCGCCGCAGCGTCGGCCGCTACCGCAGGCAGCCGATCGCACCCGACGAGGACCCCGTCATCGGCTGCATCTTCGTGCGTGACGCCAACTTCTTCCCGGACGAGTCCACCGTCGGCCCGCCGCCGGAGTTCAAGTCGAACGTGGTGCAGGGCAAGACGTACGACCTTGCGGACGCCGCCTGGGGCGACTACTTCGAACTGCTGATCCATCGCCTGATCGGCACGACTGTCGAACTCGACCTGAGTGAACCCTGGCATCGGCCCGGCCCGGTCTACGGAGATCCACGGCTGGTGCCACAGCGGCTGGGCCAGCAGTCGTTCAAGGCCGTGGTGCTCGGGGCGTACGGCCGACGCTGCGCGATCACCGGCAACAGGGTCCAGCCGGTGTTGCAGGCTGCGCACATCCGACCGTTGCCGAAGGGTGGTGAGCATCGCCTGGACAACGGCCTGCTCCTGAAGTCGGACGTGCACATCCTCTTCGACAAGGGCTACCTGGGCGTGGATCCCAAGTATCGACTCGTGGTCAGCCCTCGGCTTCGCAGCGAGTTCGGCAACGGTGACCAGTTCTATGCCAAGGCGGGCGAGCAGATAGCTGTTCCAGATCGCCGGCCCGACCGCCCGAACGCGGAGTTCCTGGAATGGCACCTCGACACCGTCTACAAGGCGGCATGACCCATAGCCGGGGTTGAGCGTCAGTCGACGAGGCTGACGTCGTCAGTTCGGGTGGGGTGGTTCGTCGAGGATGGCGCTGAAGCGCTCCTCGGCCAGGTCGAGCTGGCCGAGGATGTGCTCCTTCACCGGCGCCGACAGGGGAGTGTCCGGCCGGGTGACGAGGTCCCGGTAGACCGGCACGAGCGGCCGGTACTTGCGGGCCGACGAGGTCACCTTCGGGCCGACGGTGTGGATGACGCCCACGCCGTTGTCCGTGAAGTCGGAGATCTTGATGACCCGCGCCCACGGCTCCCGGTCGAGGCTGGCCGCCACGTGCTCCCGGTACTGGACGTGCTTGTCGCGCCCCGGGTCGTACGCCGGATTGGTGACCGCGCCGACCAGGCGGGCCACCCGCGGCCCGAACCGCTCCGCGAGCACCGCCAGGGCGGCGGCGGTGGCGTCCTCGCCGTGGTGCGCCACGGCACGTTCGCCGCCGGACGCGGCGGCCAGCTCGTCGGGGTGGTCCTCCACCGCGTCGTGCAGCAGGCCGGCGACGATCGCGTCCACGTCGCGGACCTGGTAGTGGTGCATCATCCGGATCGCCACCCGCAGCAGGTGGTTCAGGTAGGGCTCGCGGACCCGCCGGTCGTCGCGGTGCAGCTCGGCGGCGAGGTCGAGGGCCTCGGTGAGCCGTTCCCGCGCGGCCTCGTCGAACGCGCGAAGCTCCAGCCGGAACCGGGCCAGCAGGCCGGGCTCGCCGTGGATCTCGGTGATCGCGTGCATCGGCATGGTGGCCAGGTAGGCGGGAAACTCCATCCGCCACTTATAGCCGATCTTCACCCCGCCGGGGGTCCCTGCCGTCGCCCACCCGACGCCGGCAGCCCCGGCCGAACGCCACCGCGGCGCCCGGCCAGGGGCAGCCCGTCAGGTGCCGGAGACGCGCTTGACCAGGCGTACGGTGGTGCCGTCGGCGCTGCCGGCGACGGTGGCCTCGTCCATCAACCGGGTCATGATCAGCCGGCCACGGCCGCGCTCGCTGTCGTCGGGGCTCGCGTCCCGCCACCCGCCCGTGTCGCTGACCACCATCTCCAGCCGGTCGGCGCGCAGCCGCCCCCGGACGGTGACTGACGCGTCCGGGGCGAAGCGGTAGCCGTGCTCGATCGCGTTGGCGCACGCCTCACCGGCCGCGATCAGCACCGCGTCGACATCGGCCCGGCCGATGCCGAGGCCGGTCAGCCACTCCCGCAGCGCCTCCCGTGTCGGCGCTAGCTGCTCGGCGTCGGCGGTCAGCGCCGCGGCGAAGACCGCCGGCTCCCGATGCCGGTAGACCAGCACCGCCACGTCGTCGTTGCGGGTGTCGGGCAGCAGGTCCCGGACCATCCGGTCGGCCAGCGCGCCCTCGGGCAGCTCGCGGCCCTGAGTGAGCGCGGCGACCGCCCGGGAGATGCCGGCGTCGATCAGTTCGCGGCGTCGCTCGATCAGCCCGTCGGTGTAGAGCAGCAGCGTCGAACCGGACTGCAGCCGCGCCCCGGCCTCCGGCCGGCGGGGCACCGTGACGCTGGCCAGCGGCACCGAACCGGCGTGGGTCAGCAGGTCGGCGGAGCCGTCCGGGTGCACCAGGATGCCCGGCGGGTGGCCCGCCGAGGAGTAGCGGAGCACGCCCAGCGAGCGGTCGATGATGGCGCAGAAGACGGTGGTGCAGGCCCCGCCGGGCACCATCCGGGCGAAGTCGTCCAGCGCGGACAGCACCTCGGCGGGGCTCTTGGCCTGCAGGAGCAGGGCGCGCGAGGCGCTGCGCAGCTGCCCCATCACGGTGGCGGCGGGCAGGCCCCGCCCCACCACGTCGCCCACCACCACGCCGACGAGGTCGCCGGGAAGCTGGACGACGTCGTACCAGTCGCCGCCCACCTCGAGCGGCGCCACCGCCGGCTGGTAGCGGGTCGCGAAACCGGCCGGCAGGTCGACCGGGCCGAGCATCGCCCGCTGCATGGCCAGGGCCACCGTCCGCTGCGTCTCGAAGGCCCGCGCGCGCACCAGCGCCTGGGCCAGCGCCGCGCAGAGCTGTCGTACGAGCGGGAGGTCCACCGTCTGCACCGACCGGGGCGGGTCCAGCTCCAGCCACACCCCGCCGGGTGCCCCGCCCGGCTCGACGCGTGCCCCGAGCGCGGTCACCCGTCCCGCGTCGTCGACGACCAGCTGCGGCTCGCCCTCGGTGGGCAGCCCGTCGAGGGCCCGCTGCACCTGCGGGGTCAGCGTCAGGCCCTGGGTCACCGCCAACGGCGTGCCGGCGGCGTCGGCGCAGACCGCCAGGCCGCGGGTGCCGTCCAGCAGGGTGCACAGCTCGGACAGGCCGGCGTCGAGCACCTCGGCCACGTCGGTGGCGCGGGCGAGCCGGCCGGAGAGCGCGGCCAGGGCGGACTGCCGGGCGGCGGCGCGGACGTCGGCGGTCACGTCGCGCAGGGTGGCGACCCAGAGGCGGCGGCCGGTACGCGGCTCCCGCAGCGAGTTGTAGACCGCCTCGGCCCAGATCCGGTGCCCGTCGGCGTGCCGCAGCGGCAGGGTGACCCGTCCCCGGCGGGCGTCCCGCGCGGTGCGCAGCACGTCGATCAGCAGGCGCCGGTCGGCGGGCGCGGCGTCGGCCTCCGGCCACCACGGGTGCGGCGGCGCGACCGGCGTCGCCAGCTGGGCGGCGCCGACCAGGCGGCAGAACGCCTCGTTCGCCTCGACCAGCGCGCCGTCGGCGTCGACCACGGCGAACGCGTCCTGCAACGACTCGATCAGGGCCGCCCGCCAGGTCGCCTCCTCGTTGCGCAACCGGGCCAGCTCCAGGTGCGCGCCCACCCGGGCCAGCAGCTCCTCCGAGGAGAAGGGCTTGGCCAGGTAGTCGTCGGCACCGGTCCGCAACCCCTCCACCGCGGCCTCCCCACCGGCGCGCGCGGAGAGCACGATGATCGGCAGCCCGGCGGTACGCCGGTCGGCGCGCAGCGCCCGGACCAGCCCGAAGCCGTCCAGGCGGGGCATCATCACGTCGGTCAGCACCAGATCGGGCACCCGCTCGGCGATCCGGTCGAGCGCCTCTTGGCCGTCGGCGGCGACGACCACCCGGTGGTGGGGTGCGAGCAGGCTCGCGAGGAACGCGCGCAGGTCGGCGTTGTCGTCCACCACCAGCACCGTCGCGGCGTCCCGGGCGTCGTCGTCGGTCGCGTCCGCCTGGGTGGGCGCGGCCTCCGGCAGCCAGTGCAGGGCCTCGGCGACGTACGTCTCGTGGGCCCGCTCGCGGTGCGTGGCCGAGGCGGTGGGCCGGCCGTACGGCAGGCGGACGGTGAACGTCGAGCCCTCGCCCTCGACCGAGCGCACGCTGACCTCGCCGCCGTGCAGGTGGACCATCTCCTGCACCAGCGCCAACCCGATTCCGGTGCCCTCGTGCGACCGGCCGCCGGCGCCGCGTACGCGGTGGAAGCGGTGGAACAGCAGCGGCTGCTGGTCGGCGGGGACACCGACGCCGGTGTCGTCGACGGTCAGCGTGACGTGCGCGTCGTCGCCCCGCAGCCGCAGCCGCACCGCGCCGGCCAGGGTGTACTTCAGGGCGTTGGAGAGCAGGTTGACGACCACCTTCTCCCACATGTCGCGGTCCACGTACGCGGTGCGCGGCAGCGCCTCGACGTCGACGCGGTAGCTCAGCTCGGCCTGGCGCATCGCGTACGCGAACGACTCGGCGACCCCGGCGGTGAGCGCCGGCAGGTCGGTCTCCACCCGTTCGGGGTCCAGCCGGCCGCCCTCCAGGCGGGCGAAGTCGAGCATGTCGTCGACCAGCTTGCGCAGCCGGCCGGTGTTGCGGTGCACCAGCTCCAGGCGTTCGCGCTGGCCCGCGGGGAGCGGCTCGCGCCGGTCGGCGAGGCTCTCCCGGACCGGCCCGGCGATCAGCGTCAGCGGGGTGCGCAGCTCGTGGCTGACGTCGGTGAAGAACTCCGTCTTCGCCGCGTCCAGCTCGGCCAGCGCGGCGGCGCGACGCCGCTGTGCCTCGTACGCCAGCACGTCGCCCAACGCCGTCGAGACCCGGTTGGCCACCAGGTCGAGGAAGCCCCGGTACGCCTCGTCCAGCTCGCGGAAGGGGCTGATGCCGACGACCAGCACGCCGGCCGGGTGGGTCTGCCCGGTGGCCAGCAGGGGCAGCACCACCACCTCGTCCACGGGCACCCCGACGACCGCCCCGGCCCCGGCGCGGGGGTCACCGGGCAGGGCCACTCCCCGGACCCGCGCGGGGCGGCCGGTGCGCGCCACCTCGCTGATCTGCGGCAGCCACCCGGGACCCGCGGCGGCGTCGTCCTCGGGCACGCCGACCGAGGCGGCCAGGACCAGTTCGTCGTCGGACTCCCGGCTGCCGCCCGGCCCGGGGCCGGTGAGGTGGGAGTCGTCGTCCGGCGTCACGCCCCCGGGACGTAGGTAGATCATCGCGGCGGGCAGGTCGGCCGGGCTGCCGGTGAGGACCCGGGCCGCCGCCCGGACGGCGTCGCGGGTGGTGTCCGCCGCCGCGATCGAGATCGAGCCCAGCTCGCGCAGCGTCTCCAGCCGCCGGTCACCGAGCACCCGGGCCGTGACGTCCGTGGTGGCCACGAAGACGCCGGGAACCCGGCCGTGCCCGGCGCGTACGGGGCTGTAGGAGAAGGTCCAGTACGTCTCCTCGAGGTAGCCGTGCCGGTTGAGCAGGAGCAGTTGGTTCTGCGCGTAGGTGGCGCCGCGGCCGGCGAGCACGTGGTCGGTGAGCGGGCCCAACTCGTCCCAGACCTCCGCCCAGCACCGCGCGCCCGGCTGACCGATCGCGGCCGGGTACTTGTCGCCGAGCACCGGGGTGTACGCGTGGTTGAAGATCTGCACCAGCTCGGTGCCCCACCACAGCAGCATCGGGATCTTCGACGGCAACACCGTGCGCACCGCCGCGTACAGCTCCGGCGGCCAGGTCTCCACCGGGCCCAGGGCGGTGGCGGCCCAGTCGGTGGCCCGGTGCGCGGCGCTGGTCGGGTCGTCGCCGGCGAAGAGGTCGTCGGCGGACGCCCCGGCGCCCGCCGGTCCGACGCGCTGCTTCGAATCCACGTCCCGGCCCCCTGTCCCCGCGCTGGTCTCCGGGTCGCAAGCAGCCGCCGTGTCCTGCCCCTCATCGTCCCGCCGGAGTCACTTTCCCCAACCGGTCACGCCCGAACCGTCGATCGACGTGACCCGACCCGCACCCCGACCCGCACCCCGACCGGCACCCTGACCGGCGGCCCGTGGGGGCGGGGTCGGGGGTGGGGTCAGGTGGTCAGCCAGGTGGTGGCGCGGGTGCGGATGGGGGCGGGGATCTCGTGCGAGCCCGGGAACTCGTCGTAGGTGACGTCGTAGCCGAGCGAGCGCAGGCGGGGGACCAGGCGACGGCTGCACACGTCCACCGGCAGGACGGGGTCCCGCGTGCCGTGCGAGACGTAGACCCGGGGCCGGCCGTGGGTCACCAGCGGCGCGGCGAAGCCGGGGGAGAAGGCCAGCACCGCGTCGACCAGGTCGCCGTTGGTCAGGCCCAGGGAGAGGGCGTACGAGGCGCCGTCGGAGAACCCGCCGAACGCCACCCGCGCCACGGGGTAGCCGGCGAAGGCCGTGGCCAGCAGGCCGTCGATGCGCCGTACGTCCGTCCCGAAGCCCTCGCCGCCGATCAGGTCCCAACTGCTCGCCACCGCCTGCGGGGCGACCAGCAGCAGCCGGTGCGCGTCGGCGACCGGCAGCAGCAGGTCCAGCCCCTGCCGGGCCGAGCCGCCGGCCCCGTGCAGGAGCAGCACCAGCCGGTACGGCGGCCTGTCGACCGGCTCCGGGGCGTACACCATCGCCAGCGCGGCACCCCGCGGGTCGGTCAGCGACGCCAGCCCGGCGGCGGCCAGTGCGGTCGGCGGGGCCGGACGCGCGGCGAGCCGGCCGTGCCGGGGGTTCTCCTCCAGCTGCCGGTGCGGTGTTGCGGGCTCGGTCACCGGATCACCGCTCCTCGTCCTGGGCGGGCATGCGCCGGCGGTTACCCGCCAACCCGACCCGCAATCCCGCTGGCGCGTCCCGCCACGGGCGTGATCAGCGAGCGGCGCGGCCCCGCCACGCGGCCTGCCACGGCGCGATCGGCCAGCGGCGGTCCGCCACAGGCGTGGCCGGCGAGCGGCGCGGTCGTCCACCGGCGGGTCCCGCCGGCGCGGCTGCGGCCGGGGGCCGGCTCATCCGCTGACGCGGCGGACCAGCCGGGACGGGAACATCGTCGCCGGCGGCACCGGTCGCCCGCCCAGCACGGCCGTCGCCGCCGCCGTGGCGATCTGCGTCACCGGATGCGTCGCCGTGGTCAGCGCGGGGGTGGTCATCGCGGCGAGCGGGATGTCGTCGAAGCCGGTGACCGCGACGTCCCCGGGCACCTGGACGCCGTCGCCGCGCAGCCGGTCGATCACCCCGAGCGCGGTCGCGTCGCTGCTGCCGACGATCGCGTCGGTGTCCGGCCAGCGCTCCAGCACCTCCCGGGCCGCCGCCCGGCCGCGGTCCGCGCTGAAGTCCCCCGGCACCAGCCGCTCCGGCAGGGCGGCGTCGTGCACGATCCGCCGGTACGCGCCGACCGACCGGCTGGCGCAGGACAGCCAGCGAGGCCCGGTCACCATGGCGATGCGGCGGCGCCCGGTGGCGTACAGGTGCCGGACCACGGCCTCGGTGCCGCCGCCGTTGTCCACGTCGAAGGCCGGTACGAGGGGGGAGCCGATGCCGATCGAGGCCACCCGACCGCGCAGCCGCGCCGGGATCGCGTCCAGCACCCCCTCGGTGGTGTTGATCAGGACGACCCCGCCGACGCTGCGGTCCCCCGCCAGCCGGCGCACCTCGCCCGGCGACCGGGTGGGCAGCCAGTGCAGCGCCACTCCGAGTCCGTGCGGCGCGCAGACCCGGGCGCACGCGCCGAGCACCCGGTGGACGTACGGGTCGTCGAGGACCGTCACGGCGGGGCCGGTCACCGCCACCACCAGCCGGAACCCGGTGCCCTGGACGAGCGCGCGGGCGGCCGGGTTCGGCGCGTAGCCGAGCCTGTCGGCGGCGACGTTCACCCGCTCGCGGGCGGCGGGGGAGGCGTAGCCGGTGCCGGCGAGCACCCGCGAGGCGGTGGCCCGGGAGACGCCCGCCGCCCGGGCGACGTCCTCCAGGGTCGGTGGTCGGTGTGTCGTCGCCATTCCGGTCCTCCCCGTCGTCGGCCGTCGCGGCGTGGACGGTCGACCGAATCATCCCCCTCCGGCGCGTCCACGGTAAGGGGTGGGACCGGGTTGTCCTGAGAGCGCTCTCAGGTGTGGGATCGGGCGGTAGACCACCCGAGGCGAGAGGACCGCCACCGTGAGTCGCACCATTGCCCCGCCCGCCGCGCCGCGCCCGGCCGTGCCCCGGGCGGTGCTGGCCGCCCGTACGGGCGTGGCCGTGGTCTTCGCGCTCAACGGCCTGGCCGTGGCCACCTGGTTCTCCCGGGTGCCCGCCGTCCGGGACGCGCTCGGGCTCAGCGCGGGTCGGCTCGGGCTGCTGCTGCTGGCCATGTCCGTCGGCGCGCTGCTCGCGATGCCCACCGCCGGCCTGGTGGCCCAGCGGCTCGGGGCGGCCCGCACGGTCGCGCTCTCCACCCTGCTCCTCGCGGCCGGGCTGACGGTGACCGGGGTCGCCGCCGTGGCCGGCTCCCTGGTCGGGGTCGCGGTGGGGCTGTGCGCCGTCGGCTACGGCTCCGGCCTCTGCGACGTGGCGATGAACGTCGAGGGCGCGGCGGTCGAGCGGCGGCTGGGGCGTACGGTCATGCCCCGCTTCCACGCGGCGTGGAGCCTCGGGTCCGTGGCCGGTGCCGGGCTCGGCGCCGGGGCGGCCCGCCTCGGCGTGCCGGTCGCCGCGCACCTCGCCGCGCTGGCCGCGGTGGTGCTGCTCGGCACGCTGCTGGCCGTCCGGTCCTTCCTGCCGGTGGCCGAGAGCGGCACCGCCTCCGCGTCGGCCGCTCCGGCCGAGCGTCGCCGTGAACTGCTCGCCGCCTGGCGGGAGCCCCGCACCCTGCTCGTCGGCCTGCTGGTGCTGGTGTCGGCGTTCGCCGAGGGCAGCGCCAGCGACTGGCTGGCGGTCGCCTTCATCGACGGCCACGGCCTCAGCGAGGCGGCCGGGGCCGCGGTCTTCGGCGTCTTCGTCGTCGGCATGACCCTGGGCCGCACGGCAGGCACCGTCGCGCTGGACCGGTGGGGCCGGGTGCCCGTCCTGTCCACCACGATCCTGCTCGCCACGCTCGGCGCGGGCGTCGCGGTGCTCGCCGACTCCGGGCCGGTGGCGATCGCTGGCGTCGCGCTCTGGGGGCTCGGCGCGTCGCTGGGCTTCCCGGTGGGGATGAGCGCGGCGGCCGACGACGAGCGGCGGGCGCCGGCCCGGGTCAGCGTGGTCGCCGTGATCGGCTACACGGCGTTCCTCGCCGGCCCCCCGCTGCTCGGCCTGCTCGGCGACCGGGTCGGCACCCTGCGGGCCCTGCTCGTGGTGCCACTGTTGCTGCTGCCCACCCTCGCCCTGGTGCCGGCCACCCGCCCACCGGCCCGCTGAGCGGTCACCCGGCCCGTGCTCGTCCGCCGCCCCGCCGGGGCGGGCCCCGCGCGGCGGCGACCGGCCCGCGCGGCGGCGACCGGCGCGCGCAGGGGGCTCCCAGGTGCGGCGCAGGCGATTGCCAGGTGGCGGTGCTGCACTGGGCAGACGCCGAGGAGAGGAGCCGGGCATGGGCTGGTTCAACCGGCGGCCGCGCGCCGCCGACGCGATCCCGACGAAGCTCGACCGCGAGGCGACCCGGGAGGACCTGGCCGCGCTGGAGGCGTTCGTGGCCAGCCGCCGGGGCGTGGAGTTCTACCTGGAACCGGAGACCACGGCGACCGACACCACAGTGGTCGCCATCGCCCACGACGGCGAGTGGATCCGCCGTCGCACCGGCTCGCCGCGCGCCGCCGGCTCCATCGCCCGCAAGCACGCGGTGCCGCTGTACGAGGCTGCCCGCACCGGCTACCCGGAGCGGATGCGGGTGTGGAACCGGGCCCACCCGGAGCGCCACGCCCGCTGAACCGCCCGCTGGACCGCCCGTTCAGCCGGCGACGGCCCGGGCCAGGGCGAAGCCGACGGTGGCGGCGCCGAGGCCGGCGGCCACGCTGGACAGCACGTTGACCAGCGCGAGGAACCGCCGGCCCCGGCGCGCCAGCCGCAGCGTCTCGTACCCGAACGTGGAGTACGTGGTCAGCGCGCCGCAGAAGCCGGTGCCGAGCAGGGCGCCGGCGGTCGGGCCGACGGGCAGCCCGGCCAGGAGACCGAGCAGCAGCGACCCGGTCACGTTGACGGTCAGCGTGCCCCACGGGTAGGCGCTGCCGAGCCGGGCCTGCACCGCCCGGTCGGTGAGGTAGCGCAGGGGCGCGCCGAGCGCGATCAGCAGGACGGTCACCGGCCGGCCCCGTGCTGCCGCCGGTCCTGGCGGGCGGCGTCGAGCAGCCGGCCGGCGACGGCGTCGCCGAGCCAGACCGCGACCAGCGCCCCGAGCAGGGTGGCGGCCAGGTAGCCCAGGGCGACCTCCGGCGCGCCGGCGTCGAGCGCCAGGCGGACGTCCACGGCGTACGTGGCGAAGGTGGTGTAGCCGCCGAGGACGCCCACGCCGAGGAACGGGCGCAGCAACGGTCGGCGGCCACCGGAGCGCTCCAGCGCCGCCATCAGGACGCCGATCAGCAGGCACCCGGTCAGGTTGACGGCGAAGGTCGCCCACGGGAAGCCCGTCGGGCCGTGCGGGACGGCGTGCTGGAGGCCGGCCCTGGCCAGGGCACCGAGCGCGCCGCCGGCCGCGACGGACCCGAGCACCGCGCCGGGTCGGGTGGCCAGCTCGCCCCGGTCGGCGGGTACGCGCAGGTCGACGTCGGGGTCGACCCGCGGATCCGATCCGGTCACCTCGCCCTCCCCGCCGGTGCCACGGACGTGACCTCGGCGCGCCCGCCAGCCTAACGTCCGGGTGCGTTGGTCCCGGGCGCGCGGGCCGGCGTACCGTACCGGGACCGGCGGTCGAGGGGGCCGCCCCGGGCGGGCGTGGAGCGGTCGATGGGCGGGACGGTGCGATCGTCGAGCGACGGCGGGACGGCTGAGGTGGCCGGGCGCGACGCCGCGTACGCCATGTTCGCCGCCGACGTCGCCAGCCAGGGGCTCGGCATCGAGCTGGTGGAGGCCGCCGGCGGCGCGGCGGTGGCCCGGATGCGGGTGACCGCCGCGATGGTCAACGGCCACGCCATCGCCCACGGCGGGTTCGTGTTCCTGCTCGCCGACACCGCCTTCGCGCTGGCCTGCAACAGCCACGGCCCGGCCACCGTCGCCGCCGGCGGCGAGATCAGCTTCGTCCGTCCCGCCCACGAGGGTGACCTGCTGACGGCGCACGCCACCGAGCGCACCCGGTACGGCCGCAGCGGCATCTACGACGTCACCGTCACCCGGGACGACGGCGCGGTGGTGGCCGAGTTCCGGGGCCGCAGCCGCACCCTGCCCCCGACCGCCGGCTGACCCCGCCGGCCGCCCCGGGCCGCGTCTCCCGGCGCCCCCACGACGGGCTCCGGCGCGGCTAGCATCGGCGCGGTGCGAGTACTGGTGGTCTCCGCGCCGTTGATCGGGCACGTCGCTCCGCTGCTGCCGCTGGCCGCCGCACTGCGCGACGCCGGGCACGAGGTGCTCGTCGCCACCGCCGCCGACGGGCTGCGCGCGGTGCGCCCCGGGCTGCCGGTGCGCGCCGTCGCGCCCGCGTTCGACTTCGGCCGCATCGCCCGCCGCGTGCTGCTGCGCCACCCGCTGACCGCGCGGGCCGAACTGGCCGGCACCGCCGGCACCCGGGGCGCCGGGCTGCTCTTCGGCGCCGTCAACGACCAGCTCGCCGACGGGGTGGTCGCCCTCGCCGGGCAGTGGCGACCCGACCTGGTGGTCCACGAGCCGTTCGCGGTGGCCGGCGCCCTCGCCGCCGCGACGCTCGGCGTGCCCGCCGTACGCCAGGAGAACGCCCTCTTCGACGGCCGCGAGCTGGCCCGGGCGACCCTGGCGCGGCTCGGCCCGGCGCTGCGCCGGCACGGCCTGACCGAGCTGCCGCCGCCGGCCGCCGCGATCGCCGTCGCCCCGCCCAGCGTGCTGCGTCAGGACGGCTGGCCGATGCGCTACGCCACCGAGGCGGGCGGCGAGCTGCCGGACTGGCTGCGCGAGCCGGGGGAGCGGCCCCGGGTGCTGGTCAGCCGCAGCACCGTCGCCGGCCCCGGCAGCGCCGGACCGATGCCGGCCGTGGTGGCCGTCGCCGACCGGGTCGACGCCGAGTTCGTGCTGGTCCGCCCGGAGGCGCGGCTGGCCCGCCGGGCGCTGCCCGGCAACGTGCGTACGGTCGACTGGATCCCGGTCCCCGCGGCCCTGCCGGCGAGCGCGGCGCTGGTCCACCACGGCGGCGCGGGCAGCGTCCTGAGCGCGCTGATCGCCGGGGTGCCGCAGCTGGCGACCGTCGGGGCGGGCGACCGGCGGCACAACGCCAAGCTGGTGACCGCGCGCGGGGCCGGCATCGCCGCCCGCACCCGCGACATCACCGCCGACACCCTGACCCGGCTCGTCACCGACACCGCGCTGCGCGACGCGGCGCGGCAGGTCAGCGCCGAGATCGCCGCCATGCCGGCGCCGAGCGAGCTGGTGCGGCGACTGGAATCGCTGGGCTGACCCGGCGTCGGCGTCGGCGGCGGGTCAGCGCGGCGGCCCGGCCCTGTCGCATTCGTCAGACAGAATGTCCTGATGGGACACGTCGTGCTGTTTCATTCCGCCTACGGGCTGCGACCCGCCGTGTTGACGGCCGCCGACCGGCTGCGCGCCGCCGGCCACCACGTCGTCACCCCCGACCTCTACGGCGCGCCGGCCGTCGACACGCTAGAGGAGGGCTTCGCCCTGCTCGAGCGGATCGGCGAGCCGGCGGTGATGGGGCGGGCCCGGGCCGCGCTGCTCGAGGCGCCGCCCGACGCGGTGCTGGCCGGGTTCTCCATGGGTGCCGCGGTGGCCGGCGCGCTGCTCAGCGAGCGGCGCGAAGCCGCCGCGCTGCTGCTGTTGCACGGCGCCGGCGGTGTGCCGGAGGCGGTCCGCCCGGGCCTGCCGGTGCAGCTGCACATGGCCGACCCGGACGAATACCCCCCGGAGCCCGAGCTGAGCCGGTGGCAGCGGGCGATGTCCGGAGCGGGCGCGGACCTGAGCGTCCACCGCTATCCCGGCGTCGGCCACCTCTACACCGACCCCGACCTACCCGAACACGACTCGGCCGCCACCACTCAGACGTGGGACAGGGCGCTCGCCTTCCTCCACGGTCGCTGACGCGCCACCACGCCGTGCGGGCGGGGCGCCGACGGTCAGCGGAGGCGGGCCAGGTCCTCGGGGGTGAGCCGGATCGCCCCGGCCGCCACGTTCTGCGCCAGGTGCGCCGGGTCGCCGGTGCCGGGGATGGCCAGCACGTGCGGCCCCTGGTGCAGCGTCCAGGCAAGGCGGATCTGGTGCGGGGTCGCGCCGTGCGCCCGCGCCACCGCCCGTACGGCCTCGTCGTGGTCGCCGCCCGCGCCCGCCTCCCGCCCGGCGCCCGCGATCGCGAAGAACGGCACGAAGGCGATTCCCCGCTCGCCGCAGACCCGCAGCAGCTCGTCGGCCCACCGGTTCACGTCGAGGGCGTACGCGTTCTGCACGCACACCACCGGCGCGATGTCCCGCACCTCGTCCAGGTGGTCCACCCGCACGTTGGACAGGCCGAGATGCCGGATCAGCCCGGCGTCGCGCAGCTCGGCCAGGGCGGCGAACCGTTCCGCCACCGAGTCGCGCCCGGGTCGCCGGACGATCCGCAGGTTCACCACGTCCAGGTGGTCCCGGCCGAGCCGGCGCAGGTTCTCCTCCACCTCCCGGCGCAGCTCCGCCGGGCCCAGTTCCCGGTGCCGGGTCGCCTCGTCGAAGGACGGCCCGACCTTGGTGGTGACGACCAGGTCGTCCGGGTACGGCGCGAGGGCCTCGCGGATCAGGTCGGTCGCGTACCGGGGCGGGCCGGTGCCGACGCCGAGCGGTCCGCCCGGCGAGACGTAGAAGGCGGCGGTGTCGATGTGGTTGACGCCCAGCTCGACGGCCCGGCGCAGGACGCGGACGGCACGCGCCCGGTCCGGGTCGACGGTGAGCCGCATGGAGCCGAACCCCATCCGGTGCACGGTGCGGTCGCCGAGCGTCCAGGTGCCGGCGGCGGAGGCGTTGGTGTCTTCGACAGGCATCGGGCGAACCTAGCCAACCGGCCCCGGGCGCGCATTCGGTCGGCCGCCCGATACCGCCCGGATCGAATCCCCGTTAGCTTGGATCGTGGGGGGAGATCCTCCTGGTCGCCCCACCCTTCCCGCCGCGCCTGGCACACTGCCCGCTCACGCCGCGACCGGCGTGCCGCGCGGCAGGGCCCACCTCGGCCGCTGCCCGCGCCCCTGCCGCCGCGCCGAACCCTGCGCCCCGAGGGCTGCCGGCGCAGCGGGGCCGGCCGGGTGCCCGGCGAGGTCGTTGGCCGTGACGGCGGTGGACCTGCCGGTCCTCAGGTCGATGACGACGCGGTCGCGCGCGGTCGTCGGATCGGGGCCGGCCGAGGGGTGGCGATCGCGGGCCGCGACCCAGCCACGCAGCTCCACCACCCGGCCGCCCCCGGCACGTTCCGCGGGGACGGCGACCAGCGGACCGGGCGCGGAACGCGCCCCCGGCAGCGCCGCGACCCGGGACACGTCGGCGACCCGGACCGCGCGGGCGGGCCGGGCCGGGGCAGCGGGGCGGGGCGCGGCAGCGGGACGGGGCGCGGCGGCGGGCCGCCGTAGTGGTGCCGGATGCGACCCGCGAGCGTCCCGGGCCGCCGGGCGGTCGGCGTCGGCGCGCGCCGGCACCGACGCCACCTGGGCGGTGGGGGCGTGCACGACCGCGGGCACCGAAGAGGCGTCCGACTCCGCCGGCCACCCGGCCCGGCGGGCGAACGCGGCCCGCGCCGCCCTCGGCAGCCGGGCGTACGCGACCTCGCGGACCACCGGGTCGGCGACGGCGTACCGGCCGTCGGGGCGGGTGACCAGCAGACCCGTCGAGGCCAGGGCGCGCAGCACCGGGGCGGCCCGCCCGGGGGCCCAGTCGAGCAGGCGCGCCACCGTCGCGGCGGTGATCCCCGCGCCGACGGTCGCGACGGCCATCAGCACGGCCCGCCGCGCCCCGTCCAGGCAATCCAGCCGGGCGTCGACCTCCCGGCGCACCGCCTCCGGTACGGACCGCCCCGCGTCCGGTGACGCCGCGTACGCGACGGCCCGCCCCGGATTGCCCCCGACCAGCGGCAGCAGCCGGGCGACACCCGCCGTCGGCCGCTCCGCCCGGCCGAGCAGGTGCCGCAGCAGCCGTCCGGTCTCGACCGGGCGCAGCGGCGGCAGCGCCAACCGGTGCCGCCGGTCCCGTGGGCCGGGCAGCACGTCCGTCCAGTCGGCACGGTGCAGGGTCACCACCACCAGCGGCAGCGACCGCGCGGTGGCCGCCGCGAAGAGCCGGTGCAGGAAACGGTGCAGCGTCGCGGTGGCCCGGTCGAGGTCGTCCACCGCCACCATCACCGGCTGCCGGGCGGCGAGCCCCAGCAGCGCCTCCCGCGCCACCTCGACGCCCCGCACCGCGTCGCCGGAGCCGTCCGGCGTGCCCAGCAGCGCCTCCAGCGCGTACACCGCCTCGGTCAGGCCGGCGGGCGGCACCAGGTCCGTGAGGGCGGCGGTGAGGCGCTGCCGTACCGTCGCGGGCGGCTCACCGTCGCGGAGGCCGGCGAGCCCGCGCACCAGGTCCGCGACGGGCGCCAGGGGCTCCGGGTACGGCGCGCAGTGCGCGACGCACCAGCGCACCGGCACCCCGTCCACGGTCCGTACCGCCCGGGTCAGCTCGTGCAGCAGCCGGCTGCGCCCACTGCCGGCGGGACCGACCAGCGACAGCCAGCGCGGGTCGCGGCCCCGCACGGCCCGGACGATCAGATCCCGGGCGGCGGCCAGTTCCCGCCGCCGCCCGACCAGCGGCCCCTCGTGCCGGGTCGGGGCCGGTCGGGTCGTGCCGGTGGCGTGCCACACGTCGACCGGCAGCGCCTTGCCGGCCAGGGCCACCGGCGGTACGCGGCGCTGGTCGACCAGCCCCACGGTGGCGCGGTGGGTGGCCGCGCAGAGCGCCACCCCGCCCGGCGGGGCGTACTCCTGCAACCGCGCGGCGGTGGTGATCACCGCTCCGCTGGCCACGCCGTGCCCGCCGTCGCGCGCCGCGGCGAGGTCCACCAGCGCCTCACCGGTGGCCACCCCGGCCCGGACCCGGAGGCACGGCGCGCCGGGCGGCGGTCGCCGGTCGAGGGCCCCCTGGATCTCCAGCGCCGCCCGCACCGCCCGGTACGCGTCGAACCCGTCGGACCGGCGGGCCCCGAACAGGGCCATCACCGCGTCGCCGACGTACTTCTCGACCACCCCGTGCCACCGGCGCAGCACCCCGCCCACGGTGTCGAAGTACGCCCGTTGCAGGATCCGCACGTCCTCGGGGTCGAGCCGCTCGACGAGCGCGGTCGACCCGACGATGTCGACGAACAGCACGGTGACCAGGCGTTTCTCCTCCGGTACCGGCCAGCCTGCCGAGGTGGACCGCTGCGAACCGGCGACGATGGTGGCCATGGGCATCGCACCCGCCTTCCCCACGGTGCTGACGACGCCTCGGACACTGTCACCGATGGGCCAACGGGGGATCTGCCGAACGACGTATGTCCACCCTGCGCAACCGTCGGTCGCGATCTCGACGCGAGGAGTACCACAGGCGCGAAAGACCCGTAGAACGGTGCGGGGGCACTTGACTAGGCTGCGTGCCATGGCCAGCGACGTGGACACCGCACCACTCGTCGGCCGGGCCGACCTGGTGACGACAGTACGGTCCGTGCTGCTCGACGACGTCACACAGGGGAACACCGCCGCCGTCTTCCTCACCGGCGAGAGCGGCGTCGGCAAGACCCGGCTGCTGCGCGAGGTGGGCACCCGGCTGCGCGACGCCGGTGCCCTGGTGCTCACCGGCTCCTGTCTGGACATCGGCGACGCGTCGCCCCTGCACCCGCTGCTCCAGGCGCTGCGCCGCCTCGACGCCGAACTGACCGGCTCCCAGGCCCGGACGTCCTCGGCGGTCCGTGACCTCCTGGGCGTGTTCGCCGAGGAGACCGCCGGCCCGGACGGCGCCGGGGCGCTGCTGGAGCGGGTCTCGCGGGGGCTGCACCTGATCGCCGAGGGACGGCCGCTGGTGCTCGTCCTGGACGACCTCCAGTGGGTCGACCGCAGCACCCGCCAGCTGCTGCTCTACCTGCTGGCCGGGTTGGGCGACCTCCAGTTGTCGGTGCTCGCGGCGGTACGGGCGGAGTCGTTGCAGGGCGCGCACCCGCTGCGCCGGGTGCTCACCGAGCTGCGCCGGCTGCGTACGGTGCGGGTGCTCGACCTGGCCCCGCTGGACCGGGCCGGCACCGACCGGCTCGCCACCGCAGTGGTCGGCCGGGCGCTCACCCCGGAGGCGGCGGAGCTGGTGTGGCGGCGCAGCGGCGGCAACCCGTTCGTGGTGGAGGAGCTGGCCCGCGACCTGCGCGACGGCCGCGACGGGCTCTCCGACACGCTGCGCGAGATCTTCCTGGCCCGGGTGGACGCGCTGCCGCAGCACGCGCACGCCGTGGTGCACGCGGTGGCGGCCGGCGTCGAGCCGGTGGCTCACTGGCTGCTGGCTCGGGTGGTGCGGCTGCCCGAGGACGAGCTGATCGAGGCGGCCCGGGCGGCGGTCGCCCACCGGCTGCTGGTGAGCGCGGACGACGGCTACCGGCTGCGGCACCGGCTGGTCGCCGAGGTGCTGGAGCACGAGCTGCTGACGGCCGAGCGGGCCGCCCTGCACCGCCGCTACGCCGAGGCCCTCACCGCGGCCCCGGCGGAGCTGCACCAGGCGCGCCTGGCGCACCACTGGCGGCTGGCCGGCGAGCCGGCGCGGGCGTTGCCGGCGGCGATGGCCGCGGCCCGGGAGGCCGAGCGGCTGCACGGCTGGGCCGAGGCGCACCGGCACTGGTCGGTCGCGTTGCAGCTGGCCGCCGCGCCGGGCGTCGCACCGCCGGACGTGGACCGGGTCACGCTGCTCAGGCACGCCGCCGAGGCCGCCCACCACTGCGGCGAGCACGCCCGGGCGCTGACGCTGATCGAGGAGCTGGCCGCCGCCGACGCCGATCCGTCGGCCTGCGCGCTGCGCATCCGCCGGGCCCGCTACCTGGCCGCCGCTGGCCGCTCGGCGCCGGCCGAGGCGGAGTACCAGCTGGCCCTGGAGGCCGCTGACTGCACGCCCCGGGAGCGGGCCACGGCGGCGGCGCACCTGGCCGAGCTGCTGCTGCACCTCGGCCGGTACGCCGACGCGGGCCGGCGGGCCCGGGAGGCGCTGGAGCTGGCCGCCGAGGTGCCGGGCTCCACCTCGGAGGTGGTGCTGGCCAGCGCCGCGCTCGGCTTCTCGGAGGCGTATCTGGAGGACCCGGACGCCGGGCTGGCGGTGATGCGCCGCGCGCTGGAGACCGCCGAGCGCTCGGGTCGGCCGGAGGACGTGGCGTGCGCGTACCTGCACCTGGCCGAGCTGCTGACCGGCCCGCTGAACGTGCTGGAGGAGGGCGTCGTGGTGGCCCGCCGGGGCGCCGAGCGGATGGCCGAGCTCGGCCTGGGCCGCACGTACGAGACCCGGCTGCTGGCCATCGCCACCAACGGGCTGTTCCGCGTCGGGCAGTGGGCCGAGGCGGAGAAGGTCGTCGCGGCGGCGTTGCGGCACCGCCCCTCCGGCGCGGACGCGGTGGAGCTGCTGCTGGCGCGCTGCCGGCTGTCGGTGGGCTACGGCGACGTCGAGGCCGCCGACCGCGACCTGGACGCGGTGGCCACGATGCTCGCCGGCGGCGGGGCGCGGCACGTGATCCCGCTGCTCACCCTGCGGGCGGGGCTGGCCATGTGGCAGGGCCGGCACGACCTGGCCCGGCAGGCGGTGCAGCGCGGCCTGACCGAGAGCCGCTCCGACGACGTGGGCATCCTCGCCGCGCTGGTGTGGCACGGCCTGCGCGCCGAGGCCGAGGCGCACGCCGGCCGGAACGTGGCCGTCGACCCGACGGCGGTGCGGCGGCTGCGGGAGGTGGCCGACCGGGTCGCCCGCAAGAGCGGGCACGCCGCCCGCCCGGTACGCGACGTGGTGGACGGTTTCCTGGCGCTGTGCGCCGCCGAGGTGAGCCGCCTCGACAGCAGCGACCCGGAGCTGTGGGCCCGCTCGGTGGCGCAGTGGGACCGCCGCCACCACCCCTACCCGGCGGCCTACTCGCGGCTGCGGCAGGCGGAGGCGCTGCTGGCCCGGCGCAGCCGCAGCGCCACCGCGGGCAAGCTGCTGCGCCAGGCGTACGAGGTGGCACAGGGGCTCGGCGCGGTGCCGCTGACCTCGGAGATCCGTACCCTCGCCGGCCGGGCCCGGGTGTCGCTGGAGGAACGTCCGGCCACCGACGCTCCGGCCGCCGGGGCGGACGGCGACGAGCTGGCGGCGCTGACCGCCCGGGAGCGGGAGGTCCTCGCCGCCGTCGCCGAGGGGCTCACCAACCGGGAGATCGGCCAGCGGCTGTTCATCAGCGAGCGCACCATCGGCGTGCACGTCTCGCACATCTTCGACAAGCTCCAGGTCCGCACCCGGGTGCAGGCCAGCGCGATCTTCCTACGCAACCGGGCCGGCTGACGCGCGGCGCGGATACGTCGTTCTACTGATCCGGCCGGCCATCGCCGGCTGGCAGGCTGTGCTGCGTCGCTGACGGCACGGGGGTGCCGGGGGAACCACTGTGGAGGAGAGATGACGGAACCGGTGTGGGGGCCCGTGCATCGGGACATCGTCGATCTGCTCGCCGACCATCCGGCCGACGTGCCGGCGGTGGTCGACCACCTCACCAAGCTCCAGGACATGCTGGTCCGGCTGCCTCCGCTGGAGGCGAGCTGCCCGCTGGCCGACTTCAACCGGCTGTACCTGACGATCACCGAGAACGTCCTGAACGGGCTCTACGACGACCGGTTCGCCGACCCGGTGTTCCTGTCCCGGCTCGACGTGGAGTTCGCGGCCCGCTACTTCGACGCGATGCGGCTGTGGACCGACTCCAGCCCGGGTACGCCGAAGGCCTGGGCCTGCCTGTTCCAGCGGATGCGCGGGCCGGACGCCCGCCCGCTGCCGTCGGCGGCCGCCGGGGTGAACGCGCACATCAACTTCGACCTGCCGTTCGCGCTGGTGACCACGTTCGACAGCCTGGAGTCGGAGCCGGTGGACGGCACCGACCAGCACCGCGACTACCTGGAGATCAACAAGATCTTCGCGGACAAGATCCCCGGCCTGCGCCGCGGCTACCTGGAGCGGTGGCAGCTGCTCATCGACATGCTCAACGGCGACATCGACGACTGGTACCAGGGGGAACTGGTCGAGTACACCCGCGACGTCGCCTGGCGCAACGCGCAGAAGATCTGGCAGTGCCGGCACGACCCGGCCGCCCACGAGTGCGAGCGCGCGCGGCTGGACGACACCGCCGCGGCGCTCGGTCGGTTGCTGCTCTCGCCCCTCGGGGCGTTCCTGCAGTAGCCGTGACGGGGGGTCCCCGCGCTCCGCACCCGGCACCCGGCGGAGCGCTGGGCCGCGTCCCCGCCGGACCAGGGCTCGTTCGTCGGGGGGCGACGGGCCCGGGTCGGGGCACGGTCCGCGCGGCCCGGGGGGTCCGCGCGGCCCGGGACGGGACGAGGGGTTCGCGGGTCGGCCGGCCCGGGGGGTGTCGGCCGGCCCGCACCGGGTACGCCCGCGCCATGAGTCACCCGGCCCGTCGGCCCGCCGCCCGACCCCGTCCCCGGCCCGTCGCCCCGTTCCGTCCCGCCCGACCGGGCGACGCCCGGGGCGGCGCGCGATGACCGGCGAGGCGCACCGGTTCGCGTTCCGCTTCGACCCGGTCTTCCGGCCGGCGCTCGCGCTGGTGGGCGTCCGGCCGGCGACCGCCTGGGTCGGCGTCGACCGGGCCGAGCTGGTGGTCCGGTTCGGCCCGTGGCACCTGCGCACCGCCCGGGGCAACGTCGTCGGCGTCGCGCCCACCGGCCCGTACCGCTGGTGGCGGGGGATCGGCGCGCGCCTCTCGCTGGCCGACGCCGGCGTCACCTTCGCCAGCAGCACCGCCGCCGGGCTCTGCCTGCGCTTCGCCGAGCCGGTGCCCGCCCTGCTGCCCGGCGGGTGGCTGCGGCACCCCGGGGCGACGGTCACCGTGGCCGATCCCGACGGTCTGGCCCGGGTGCTGGCCGACCGCGACGGCGACTGAGCCGTCCCGGCTTCACCGTTCGGGCGGGCGGCCGGCCGGCGACCGCCTACGGTCGGGTCAGGACGGCCGAGGGTGGGGAGGGGGCATGCGTGACGAGCACGGGCCGAGGTCCCGGCGCACGCGTGGTCGCCGGCCGCCGCCCGCCGGCCCGCCACGGGACCTGCGCGCCGCCCGGGACCCCACCCGTCCCGGCGACCGCGCCGGACGCCCGGTCGCCGTCCCCGAGGCGCAGGCCAGCCCCGCCCGGCGCGCCGCGCCGCTGAGCCCGCTGCGCCGGTGGCTGTTCGCGCACCAGGTGCAGCCGGTCGGCCCCGAGGCGGCGGAGGGGCAGGCCCGCTCGCGGGCGTGGTGGCAGGTCATGTGCCTGACCGGGGTGGACTACTTCTCCACCCTGTCGTACCTGCCCGGGATCGCGGCCGTGGCCGCCGGGGCGCTCTCCCCGCTGGCCACCCTGCTCATCGTCGCGCTGACGCTGTTCGGCATGCTGCCCATGTACCGCAGGGTGGCCCGGGAGAGCCCGCACGGGCAGGGCTCGGTGGCGATGCTGGAGCGGCTGCTGCCGTTCTGGCGCGGCAAGATCTTCGTGCTGGTCCTGCTCGGCTTCGTGGCCACCTCCTGGATCATCACGATCACCCTCTCCTCGGCCGACGCGACCGTGCACCTGCTGGAGAACCCGCACATGCCCGAGAGCGTCGGCGGCACCGGCGTGGCCGTGGGCGTCACCGTCGTACTGTTGCTCGTCCTCGGCGGGGTGTTCCTGCTCGGCTTCCGGGAGGCGGTCGCGGTGGCCGTCCCGCTGGTGGCGGTTTTCCTGGCCCTGAACGCGCTGATCGTGGCGGACGGGCTCGTCGGGATCGCGGCGGACCCGCGGCCGCTGTCGGACTGGACCGCGGCGCTGACGGCCGGTGGTGGCCCCGGGGAGGTGGCGGTGACCGCCGTGCTGGCGTTCCCGCTGCTGGTGCTGGGGCTCTCCGGCTTCGAGACGGGGGTGAGCATGATGCCGCTGGTGGCGGGCGGGGGCGCGGACCGCGAGGCGCGGCTGGCGGCGCGGATCCGCAACACCCGCCGGCTGCTCACCACCGCCGCGCTGGTCATGTCGGTGTACCTGGTCTCGACCACCCTCGTGACCACCGTGCTGATCCCCGCCCGGGAGTTCGAGCCGGGCGGGGCCGCGAACGGCCGGGCGCTGGCGTACCTCGCCCACGAGCGCCTCGGCGAGACCTTCGGCACCGTCTACGACGTCAGCAGCGCGCTGATCCTCTGGTTCGCGGGTGCCTCCGCGATGGCCGGCCTGATCAACATCGTGCCCCGCTATCTGCCCACCTACGGGATGGCGCCGGAGTGGGCCCGGGCCGTGCGGCCGGTCGTGATCGTCTACACCGTGGTCAGCGTCGCGATCACCCTGATCTTCCGGGCCGACGTCAACGACCAGGCCGGGGCGTACGCGACCGGCATCCTCGCGATGATGGTCTCCGCCGCCGTGGCGGTCACGATCTCCGCGGCCCGCCGCCGGGAACGCGTCGCGGCCGGCGGCTTCGCCGTGCTCACCCTGGTCCTGCTGTACGCCCTCGCCGAGAACGTCGTCGCGAAGCCGGACGGCATCGCCATCTCCGCGCTGTTCGTCCTCGGCATCGTGGCCGTCTCGCTGGTCTCGCGGGTGACCCGGACCACCGAGCTGCGCACGGACCGGATCGAGTTCGACGAGCCGGCCCGCCGGTTCATCGCCGAGTCGGTGGCACACGACGGCCGGCTGCACCTCATCGCGCACAAGCGGGCCGGCGGATCGGTCAAGGAGTACACGGTAAAGGAACGGGCGCAGCGGTCGATGAATCCCGTGCCCGGCGAGGGCGACATCCTCTTCCTGGAGATCGACGTGGTCGACCCGTCGGACTTCAGCCAGGTGCTGCGGGTGCGTGGCGTGGAGGTGGGCGGCTTCCGGGTGCTGCGGGCCGGCAGCCCGGCCGTCCCCAACGCCATCGCGGCGATCCTGCTGGCGCTGCGCGACGCCACCGGCGTACGCCCGCACGCCCACTTCGAGTGGTCGGAGGGGAACCCGCTCGCGCACCTGCTGCGCTACCTGATCCTCGGCCGCGGCGACACCCCGCCCGTCGTGCGGGAGATCATCCGCAAGTCCGAGCCGGACCCCGCCCGTCGGCCCGGCATCCACGTCGGCGGCTGACCGCGCTGCGCTCCCTCACCCCTGTCGAGGTGAATAGTTCGCTTATTCATGTTTGACGGACTTGCCCGATTCTCGCCCGTATCGTGACCTCCGGTGGCTGTCGCGACGTCAGCCGCCCCGCGTCCCGTTCGACGCGGCCGTGTCACGCACGCACGAGAGGCAGGGAAGCCTGATGACGACGTATCAAGGGGGCCGGCGGGCGGCACCACCCAGGCGGCGGTCGAGGTGGTTCTTAGCCGGCGGCCTCGTGGCGGGCAGCCTGGTGGCGGGGGCGGCCGGGCTCACGGATGGCGCCGCCTTCGCCGCCGACCGGGACATGCCGACCGCCGCACCGACCGCCTCGCCGTCGCCGTCGCAGTGGGCCGGCGACCACTCCGGTGGGCCGCGCGGCGACGCCGTCGAGGACCGGGACCAGGCGCGCGAGGAGCGGCGCGGCGGGCAGCGGGACGACCGCCCCGGACGGCCGGGCCAGGGGAACCGCGCGGAGGTCGCGGTGCCGTGCGACTCGACGAAGCTGATCTCGGCGCTGGTCCGGGCCAACGCCGAGGGCGGCGCCGACCTGCGGCTGGCGCCGAAGTGCACGTACGAGCTGACCCACGCCTTCCAGCAGCCCGACGAGTACGACGGCGGGATCCGCGACGCCCGGGAGACCGCCGACAGCGCCGAGAACCCCGGCGACGCCGAGGCGCCCCCGCGCAACCCGCAGCACGACCGGGCCGGGCTGCCCGTCATCTACCACCCGATCTCCGTCCGGGGCGAGGGGGCCACCATCGTCCGGAACGGGCACGCCGAGGCGTTCCGGTTCTTCACCGTCCGCGACGGCGGGGAACTGACGCTCTCCGACGTCGTGCTCCGCAACGGCCTCTCCGCCGCCGAGGGTGGCAGCATCCACATCGTGCACGGCGCGTCCGCCGTGGTCGAGCGCACCACGATCGTCGACAGCACCTCCCTCTCGGCGGAGGGGGGCGGCGGTGGGATCTTCAACGACGGGCACCTGGTGGTCACCGGGAGCACGTTCGTCGACAACCACGCCGCCGGCACCGCGGGCAAGGGCGGGGGCCTGCTCAACGGTGGCGTGCTGAGCCTGGAGAACTCGCAGTTCCGGGGCAACAGCGCCGTCGCGTACGGCGGTGGCTTCGCCAACTACCGGGGCGCGGCAGAGGTGCACTCGAGCACCTTCGCGCGCAACAACGCGGCGCAGGGCGGCGGCCTCGCCAGCTTCTCGGCCCGTACCCGGGTCGCCGACACGAAGGTGGTGGGCAACACCGCCCAGACCGGCGGCGGCATCGCCAACTCGGACGCGTTGATCTTCCTGCGCGGCCTGGAGGTACGCGACAACACCGCCACGGGCAACGGCGGCGGCATCTCCACCGTCCAGGGCCTGCTCCCGCTCGACGACAGCGTCGTGTCGGGCAACACGGCGCGCGGATCCGGCGGCGGCATCCACGCCCAGAAGTCGAACGTCCTGCTGCGCCGCAGCGAGATCGAGCGCAACCACGCCGTCGGCGCGAAGTCCACGGGCGGCGGCGTCCTCGCGTCGCTGGGCCGGCTCTCCCTGTACTCCAGCACGGTGGCCGGCAACGTCGCCACCGTGAAGCCGAGCGGCCTCCACGTCGACAAGGCGCAGGTCAAGGTCGACGACGAGACCGACATCATCGACAACGAGCCGACCAACTGCGAGGGCAGCCGGGTGCCGGTCGCGAACTGCTTCCGGTGACCCGTCGCGGGCCGTCCCAGCCGGGACGGCCCGCCCCCCCCCGGGGGCGGCCCGCCCCCCCCGCGGTAGACGCGAGAGCGGCGGGGGGGGGCCGACCCGCCCCCCGGGGGGGGGGGGGCAGCCCGGG